>JBNGDQ010000085.1:0-5942 GCA_049975285.1 Thermoplasmatota archaeon | reverse complement strand
GATGCGCCGTCGCTCCACGATGCCGTCCATCCATCGGCTGGCGAACGGTAGCCCGTCGAAGCGCTCATGCATGGCCCGCGCTGTTTTTCCTCGCCCCCGGCCCACCATGTGGTAGATGTTGCCGCTGTCTCCATTTACCACGCGTCCGGCTCCATCAGTGGCGAAGGGCTCGATGGCGATGACCTCTCCGGCCTGGAGTTCCCGGGTGTTGTCGTTCGCGACGTTGGGAATCGACAGCCCGGCATGGAGATTGTATCGCTCCAGGGAATGCCCCTGCAGGTTCTCCACCGCCTGGAATCCGTGGGAGGTAATGGTCTCCTCGATGCGCTGTCCGATCTCCGCGATGGTGACTCCGGCCTGGACGAGCTCGATGGCCTCCCCCAGTGCTTTTTGTGCCGTCGCGATGAGATCGGCATGGTCGCTGCCGTCGGCGATGACGGTCAGTGCTGCATCCCCGATGTAACCGTTTACGTGTGCCCCGGCGTCAAGCTTCACGATATCACCCGCCGCAAAAACGCGTTCGTCATCCGGTGCCGGGGTATAATGCGCTGCTACTTTGTTCACTGAAACATTGACGGGAAACGCCATCTCGGCCTCCCTGCGTATCATGTCCTCCATCCGCTCCGCCACTTCTAGATACGTCACGTCTGCTTCGATGAGCTCAGCGCCGGCTTGCAGTGCTCTGCCGACGGCACGTCCTGCCTTCCGGTATTCCTCAATATGTGATATCATGTAATCGTTCCTCCGGTATAGCTCCCCTCCGTATAATAGTTATATCCTCCGAGGTGACATCCACGACTGTCGATGCCACGCCGGGTAGATGGCCACCATCCAGATACCAGTCGACGTTGTCGCCCAGCTGCCGATGCGCCTCGGCCACCGTCGTCGGTGCCTTGCCGCCATGGATGTTGGCGCTCGTCGCCGTGATGGGTCCCGCCTCCCGGCAGAGCTGCAATGCTATTTGATGACCGGGAACGCGAACCGCGATGGTGTCCCCGGCAACCTTCTCTGGTACTTCTTCCCGCTTGAGGAGCACCAGGGTGAGCGCCCCTGGGAGCAGCGCCTTGGCCAGTGCCTGAGCTGCCTCGTTCATGTATGCAACCTTCGCAATATCATCGATGCTGCCCACGGCCACCGGCAGCGGGAGAGAGCGCGGCCGCTGTTTGACGTGGTAGACCTGTCCTACTGCTTCCTCGTTGAAGATAGATGCACCGAGCCCGTACAGTGTGTCGGTGGGGTATACCACGAGGCCACCGTGCTGGATGACGGCTGCCGCCGCTGCAATCTCATTCATCTTGCTTCAACAGGTCGCCGATGGTGAGCCCGCGCACCTCTGTTTTCTGGGTGACACCCTTCGATACTTTTTCGAACAGGGATATACCGAGCGCCCGCTCGATGCGTTTCGCTGTCTCATCGGACGGTCGGAGCTCCTCGTTCTCTATCTTTGAGACGGTGGATGTTTTCTCCTCTATCAGTGAGCCGAGCTGCTCACGGGTCATGTCCTGCTGCTGCCGGGCCTGCATGACCTTTTTGCCCCAGCCCTCGATGAGTTCGGTGTCCATGCCGGCGAAGACATCCTTGCCCGAGTAGGGCTCAACCCGCCGGGTTTTGGCTGTTACCGGTGACGCCTGCTTCTTTTCCTCCACCGGTGTGCCGTAGCCGGCGCAGGACCCGCAGACCTGCATCTCGCTTCCCTCGATCATCACTCGCCGGGGATGCGGGGTCTCCTTTCCGCAGAGTTCACATCGCATACGTGGTTCAATACGCCCCGACAATAAGAATGTATCGGGATGTCACCTTGCATGACGTTTTCTAACCGTCCGGATGACGAGCACGGCTGCCACGATGATGACGACGGGGACGATGATGAGCAGCGCCTTCCCGAAGGCGTTGATGTTGTACCAGACCGCCTCGATGTCCCGGTCGGCGGTCCAGTTGTGGTAGGTCGCCCGGGCCACCATGTAGCGTGTGGTCTCCGTGACGACGAAGCCGGACAGCCCGTGCGAGTAGAGGTCCTTCGCGACCTTGAAGGTAAACCGCGCCTCCGCGATGCTGCCGTTCCAGTGCCGCCCCGTCTCGGCCGTATAGATGCATTCGTACCGGTACATCGCCACCCTGTGGGTGACCTCGGCTATCCAGAGGGAATACGTCGCGGTTATCTTGCATGTCCCGTTGGCAGGGATACAGCAGGGGAAGCGAGCCGCCGGCGAAAAAGACTGGTTGACGGGCACCATTGCGTAGCTTATGGAGACGTTGTCCTGCCGGATGGCCAGGTCGTCCGGCATGCGCTCCTCGAACGGCAGCATGATGCTGAGGTTGCGCTCTGTACCGGTCGGATTCGTCAGGCGGTAGACGGCTGACACGTTCGCCTGGTGTTCCTCGTCGACGACGTAGGTAACGTTTTCATACTGCAGGATGACGGGCGTGTCACCGTCGACAACCGGGGTTCCACCCTGGTCGGACACCGGTACGGGGTTTCCGTATGCCGGCTGTATGGCCATGCAGCACAGGAGCAGCGCTACGACGAGCACTTTTTTCATGTCTATCCCCAGCTCCATGTACCAACGGCTGCAGGTTAAAATATATTTGCGTCACCACGTTATGGCTCGTAGTAGTATTCGCCCATGTTCCGCTGCTGGCGGTCCAGCCGGCTGCCGGGCTTGTTGACCCGCGGGCGGTTGCTCTCCTCGTCCCGCCGGAACGTGATATCCAGCTCCTTGAGGAAGCGATTCATGCCCTCCCGGAGGTCGAATGGCCCTCTGCCGCGGCCGTGTACCTCTGCCTGGCCGGTGAACACCATAAGCGACTGGCTGACCAGGTCGATGAAATACACGTCATGGTCGACCACCATGGCTGCCTTCTCTGCATCCTCCATCACCCGGTTGATGACCTTGGCGACGTGCATCCGCTGGCTGGCATCGAGATACGCCGATGGCTCGTCGACGAGATAGATGTCAGCCTGCCGGGCGAGGCAGAGCGCGATGGCCACCGTCTGCAGCTCGCCGCCCGACAGCTTTTTCACCTTTTTCTCGTACAGGCGGTCGACGCCCAGCGGCCGGATGATCTCCTGCTCATAATGCGGGTTGAGCCCCTCGCTCGTCAGGAATATCTCCTGCACGGTTCCCTTGACCGGCCGGACGTATTGTGGCTTGTAGCTCACCGTCACCGTCGCGTCGACTGTGCCGCTCGATGGCTCGATGACCCCGGCCAGCATCTTGACAAACGTGGTCTTCCCGATGGCATTGGGGCCCACGATGCCGACCACCTCGCCTGCGTGAATCTCTCCCTCCTCCGTCTCAAGAGTGAAGCCCTCGTAGCGCTTCTCCAGTGGTTCAAAGGTCACTAGGACATCGCGCCCTGCGAGCTGCAATGGTGGATGCACCTCGAATTCGATTTCCTCGCCGAATCGAATGTTTTCCTCCTTCAGGTAGCCGGAGAGGTACATGTTGATGCCATGGCGCACTGACTTCGGCTGCGTCACCACGCCGTACACGCCTTTCGTGCCGTAGAGGAGATGCACCACGTCAGCCAGAAAGTCAAGGACGGCGAGGTCGTGCTCGACCACCATGACCATTTTGCCGCTTTCAGCTAGCTCCCGGATCTCTCGGGCTACCATGATGCGGTGATGAATGTCAAGGTACGATGAGGGCTCATCAAAGAAATAGACATCGGCATCCTGGGACATCGTCGCAGCGATAGCCAGCTTCTGCAGGTCACCGCCGGATACCTCGTCCAGCCGACGGTTCATGACCCGGGCGAGGTCGAAGCGCTCCGCCGCAGTGTGGTCTATGAAGTCACCCACTGTGCCTTTCCTCGATGCAAGGGTATCCACGTACTGCGACTTGAATGCCACGTCGAGGTCTCCGTCGTAGAGACGCTGCATGTAGTCATACATCTCTGTGCCGGCGTAGTAGTCAAGCACCGCCTGCCGCCCTGCTTCCTCGTCCCAGACACCCAGGTTGGGGACGAGCTTGCCGGAGAGGATGTTGATAGCCGTGGTCTTCCCGATGCCGTTCTGCCCGAGGATGCCGACCACTTTGTCCATTTTCGGTGTGGGTAGCCGGAACAGATGAAACGCGTTCCTGTCGAACTGGTGTATCATGTCCTCCTCGAGTTCGTCAGCCAGGTTCACGATGGAAATCGCGTCAAACGGGCACTTGTGGACACAGATGCCACAGCCCACGCAGAGCTCCTCAGATATCACCGGCTTCCCGGTCTCCTTATCCATCACGATGGTTTCATCGCCGCTCCGCACCCGCGGGCAGAAATTGATACACTCCTGAGAACAGCGCTGCGGGTAACAGGCATCCCGATCCAGCACCGCGATTCTCATCGCTGCCACCCGGCATACCATACAAGCTTGTCCAGCGCCGCCACGGCACGCGACGGCTCCGTTATCAATGGAACCCCGAGTTTGAGCATCCGGCGCTGCTGTTCCTCGACGAAACGAGACCCCAGTGCGACGGCGACGATGGGCTTCGATGCATCGAGCGAGGCCAGCCCCTCGTAGAGCTCCTCAAGTGTATCCAGCAAGGGTACATCCTTGAATACGAAGAACGGCATAACGATGTCCACGTCATCATCCCTGAGCAGCTCCTTGATGCCGTCCAGGAAGTGCCTGGCGGTGGCGCTACCCGTCAGGTCGACCGGATTGCCCCGGATGACGAACGATGGCAGTCCCTCGAGGCGGGATGCGTCGGCATCTGCGAGTCTGAGATGCCTTGATTCGTGAATCGAGTCGGCGGCCAGCACGCAGGGACCAGCTCCATTGGTAATCATGGCTATGTTGCCTCCCTCGGGCAGCGGCTGCAAGGCGAGCAGGCTGGCGAGGTCATGCAGCTCCTCGAAGCTGTCGGCGACGATGGCGCCATATTGCCGGGCTGCTCCCTCAAATAGGGCCTGATGTGTCGCCATGGCTCCCGTATGAGATGCGGCTGCGGTTTTCCCTGATGGCGTCCGCCCGGCCTTCAGCATGACGACCGGCTTTGATGGCAGGGTCTCGAAAAGCGCCCGGCCGTTTTGGATGCCTTCGAGGTACATGGCAATGACATCCGTTGCATCGTCGTTGGCGAGGTAGCTGAGCAGTTCTCGTTCGTTGACGTCCGCGGCGTTGCCATATGAAACAAACTTTGAGACGCCTATGTCGCTGCATGTCTCAAGCAGTCCTATGCCGACGGTGCCCGACTGGGTGAGCACCGCGACGGGTCCCGTGCCAGGCAGCTCCATATCCTGCTGGAAAAACGTGTTGAAGCCGGTGGCGCCGTTGAAGACCCCGATGCAGTTGGGGCCGACGATGCGGATGCCGTGCCTGCGGGCCCGTGTGAGCATATCCTGCTCGAGGACCTTGTTGCCAACCTCCTTGAAGCCACCGGAGATGACGATAATGGCTGACACGTTTTTTTTGCCGCAGTCATCCACGATGTCGGGAACCAACTGTGGGGGCACGGCGACGACGGCTAGGTCCACCTCGCCGGGGATGTTGCTGACCGCTGGATAGCATTGCCTGCCGAGAACAGCATCGGTAGATGGATTCACGGGGTAGGCATGCGGCGCCGTCGCGAGCACATTTTTAAAAATTTCGTGGCCGATTTTCCCGGGGCTGGCGGACGCTCCCACCACGGCGACCCCGTCCGGGGAAAAAAACGAATCCATTTATTCTTCGCCGATGACGATGACGTCCCGCACCGATTTGACCGATGAAAAGGGAAACAGCAGATAGCCTCGTTCATCCTGATGGTACAGGCGAGGGTCTATCTTGTCGGATGCCTCCACCAGCAGGTTTTCGAGGTCGCCGGTATGCGTATCAACAGTGATGTTCCGCAGTGTACCGAGATACATGCCCTCGTCGCTCATGACTCGCTTTCCCCTCAAATCATTCTCCATGACCTTCATAGTTCCACCCTTATGAATGTCCTGATGCTTTTTTAAGTTTTCTTCTCTAT
>JBNGDQ010000084.1:0-5970 GCA_049975285.1 Thermoplasmatota archaeon | reverse complement strand
TTGTTCCAGAAGGAGGCCGACCATATCAAGGGATTCGGCTCCGAGGTCTACTGGGTGACCCATGCCGGGGACAACGAGCTCGACGAGCGATTGCTGCTCCGCCCGACCTCGGAGACCGCCTTGTATACGGTCTTCGCTCTGTGGATACGCAGCCATGCGGATCTGCCGTTGAAGACCTATCAGATCGTCAACACGTTCCGGTATGAGACCAAGATGACCAAGGCCTTCATCCGCGTCCGGGAGATTCATTTCTTCGAGGCGCATACCTGTCATCGAGGCTTCGAGGAGGCCGAGGCGCAGGTGCAGGAGGACCTCGACATCGCCGGGCGGTTTCTCGACGGGCTGTGTCTGCCCTACCTGATGAGCCGGCGGCCCGACTGGGACAAGTTCGCCGGTGCGGATTACTCCATCGGCATCGATGTCCTGATGCCCTCGAAGCGAGTGCTCCAGGTTGCCTCGATCCATCAATACCGGGAAAACTTTTCCCGTCCCTTCAACATCACCTACGAGGACGAAAACGGTGAGCATCGCCACTGTCACCAGACCACGTATGGTATGTCCGAGCGGGTGCTCGGCGCCATCGTGGGCCTGCACGGCGACGACAACGGCATCGCGCTGCCCGGGAGCATTGCGCCCATCCAGGTGGTCATCGTCCCCATCATTTTCAAGGGCAAGGAGGAAAACGTGCTGGAGGCATGCCGCGCCGTCCAGCAGGAGCTTGATGATCTCGGCGTGCGGGTGCATCTGGATGAGCGAGACGAGACGCCGGGCAGCAAGTATTATGACTGGGAGCTCAAGGGTGTACCCCTCCGCATCGAAATCGGCCCCCGGGACATCAAAAACGGCGTGGTCACCCTGGCTACCCGGGACGGCGAAAAAACCCAGATACCGCGCGACGAGCTCCCCACGGTGCCGGAGCACCTGGAAGCCTATGATGAACGGATTGCCGCAGCCGCGCAGCAGTTCATGGACGACCACGTTGCAACGCTGGACCATCTGGAAAAGCGCGACGGCATCATCGAGGTACCCTGGTGTGGCAGCGAGGCCTGCGGCCGAGACATGGAAGACCAGACGGGCATGAAGTCACTGGGCACCCCCATCCCAGAGCGGGACTGCGAGGATTCCTGTGCCGCCTGCGGTGAGGCAGCTGTTCACTGGCTCCGCCTGGCTAAGAGTTACTAATCTGTTCCTTGAGAGTTTTAATGGTGCCTGATGTCTGCAGCGGGGTCACCGAGAAATCACCAGTGATGTCGTTGAGCAACTGGATGGTTTCATCCTTCCTTGTATGTCGACAGCGAACGATGCCCATACGGCCGGTGTAGACGGTCAGCCATGGTGCCTCTCCCTCAGCATGGACGGCCTGGTATGCGTCATTGATGGCCCGGATGAGGTCCCGGCGCGTTGCTTCACCCTCCACGGAAAACAAGATATAGCGCTGCCGGCCCACCCGGTCTTTTATCATCTCAGAATTCTCCGAATTCTTCCTGCAGGTCTATGACCAGCTCTCGGAGCATGTCTTCAAAAATAGTGTTTCGGTACTCCCTGGTACCAGCCTGGGTGTGGGCCCGGGCGATGAACTCGCTCCCCTCCTTGACTATCTCTATCCGGCAGAGTTCCTCTTCAACAGTAACCATATTTTCACTGTGGGTATGGTAGGGGCTTATATATGTTTTTTCCCCTCATCTTGGAGATACTGCTCTACCATCTCGATGGCGCAGAGCTTGCCGCACATGGAGCACGAGCGGGGATCCTCCGTCGGTTCACGGCGCTGCCGGTATTGCTTGGCTCGCTCGGGGTCGATGCACAGGTCGAACATCTTGTCCCAGTCGAGCTCGTTCCGCGCCCGTGAAAACGTGTAATCGACGTCCCGGTCGACTCCGCGGGCGAGGTTGGCGGCATGTGCTGCTATGCGGGAGGCAATCACGCCCTGCCGGACGTCCTCTACGTTGGGCAGCGAGAGATGCTCAGCCGGCGTCACGTAGCAGAGGAAGTCAGCGCCGTGGTAGCCCGCGATGGCTCCGCCGATGCCGCCGACGAAGTGATCATAGCCAGGTGCAATGTCCGTCACGAGCGGACCAAGCACGAAGTAGGGTGCCTCCCCGGTCACGGATTTCATAACCCTGATGTTGGGCTCGATGTCGGAGAGCGGCATGTGGCCCGGCCCCTCGACCATGGACTGCACGCCGGCTTCGCGGGCCCGCTCGATGAGCTCCCCGATGACGAGCAGCTCCTGGAATTTTGCCCGGTCGTTTGAGTCATGGAGGGCGCCGGAGCGCATGCCGTCGCCCAGGCTGAGCGTCAGGTCGTGCTCTGCGGCGATCTCGAGCAGGTAGTCGAACTCCTCGTACAGCGGGTTTTCCTCCTCGTTGTGTAGAATCCAGGCCATGTGGAAGGAGCCGCCGCGGCTGACCATGGGGATGAGGCGACGCTGCCGCCTGAGGCGTTCCACGCTCTGCCGGGTCACGCCGACGTGTGCTACCGTGAAGTCGACGCCCTGCTCCGCATGGCGGCGGAATGCGTTGAAGATGTCATCCGAGGTCATGTCCACGATGGCACCCCGGCGGTCGATGGCCTCCAGGGCGGCCTGGTAGACGGGTACCGTGCCAAAGGGAACATCGACGAGGTCGAGCAGCCTCCGCCGCAGCGCGTCGAGGTCGCCCCCGGTGGAGAGATCCATGATGGCATCGGCCTTGACGTCGAGCGCCGCCCGGGCTTTGTCGACTTCTTCGTCTGGATGGCAGTGCTCGCGGCTGGTGCCAATGTTGGCGTTGACCTTGACGCGGAGGCCTTCGCCGATGCCTAGCGGCTGTGGGGCATGTGCCGGGTTGCAGGGAATCACGACGTGGCCGGCTGCGACTCGCCGCCGTACGACGTCGGGGTCGAGTTGCTCGGCTTTGGCGACCGCTGTGATTTCGTCGGTGATGACACCACGTTGTGCCTCCTGCATGATGGTCATGGTGTGTGTGCCATACCCTCATTCCTTATAATAGTTTTCGCTCCCTCTGGAGTGCCGACGATGACCGCCGTCGCAGTATCCAGGAACAGGCCGTGCTCCACCACGCCGGGGATGCCGTTGAGTCTCGCGGCGAGGCCATGCAGGTCGGTGAGGGCATCGTAGCTGCAGTCCAGGATGACGTTGCCGTTGTCCGTCACGAAATCAGGGCGCAGGTCCGGCTGCAGTCCCTGCTCCTTCAGGCGGGCAGCCACGCTTTTCCAGCCATATAGGGTGACCTCTACGGGCAGCGGAAACGTGAACGCTTCGACGAGCTTGGATTCATCGACGACGATGACCACCTGACGGGAGCGGTCGGCCACCATCTTTTCCCGGAGCAGGGCCCCGCCGCCGCCCTTGATGAGCTGCAATGCCGGGTCTACCTGGTCGGCGCCGTCAATGGTCACGTCGATGGGCTGCTCGTCGAGTTCCTCCAGGGGGATGCCGGCCCGCCGGGCGCGTTCCTCGGTCTCCTTCGAGGTAGCAACCCCGACGATGTCGAGGCCATCCTGCACGCGTTCGCCGAGCCGCTCGATTGCATATTTGACGGTTGAGCCGGTGCCCAGTCCGACGCGCATGCCGTCCTTGACGTGCTCCACGGCTGCATGGGATGCGATGCGTTTCTGTTCCTCCATGACAGGGAAAGCCCATGGATTTTAAAAACGTTGGCCGCACTGGTTCATCTTTCCCCTGTTCAGAGGGGGTATCGGCATCGCGGCTCATTTCATCGACGCGTTTACCGGGCATGGATTCGTGAACTGGATGGCCGAGCAAGCGTATATGCTACTGAAGCGCCGTCGGTGAACAAAGCATTTATAGCCCTGCATCTATCTCCCCCGGGAGTGAGGAGTAGGTGCGCGGCTCACGGCTTCGTGCTGAGGAAACTCCTCCCTCGTTCCTGGACCAGGTGGGTAAAACCCGGGGCGAGAGTCCCGCATGGGGGAGCAGAAACGACACAGTCCGCTGCGAGGATGATTCCCCTGGGGATGACGCTGCAGCGGGATTTGGTGAAACGGCCCCCATCCTGGAGCAAGTCCAAATACCGGGATCGGTCGTCCGGGACCGCTCGGAGGTGGGACGCCGAGGTGAATGTCGCATAAAACAGAAGGAGGGTTACGGCTTACACCTCACTCCCCTTTCCATTAAACGATATTTTTTTATAGCTGCAACCAGATGAATAGGTTATGAGCCACATAAAGATTATGTCTCTGGTCGTAGTCGTCGCACTGATGGGAGCGGCAGCCTGTGCCGGCTGTCTGGAAGATGATGAGGGCACGGCGGCGAAGACCAGCCTGACGGAGATACGAGTGGCGGACATGCCGACGGAGGATTTCCGGCACGTCAACGTATCATTCACCGAGGTGCTGCTGCACAGTAATGAGACCGGCTGGAAGTCCATTGAAGCCAACAGGACCATCGACCTGCTGTATCTGCATGAAAACAATCTCAGCGAGCAGCTCGGCCTTGAGGAGATAGCGGTGGCGAACTACACCAAGCTATGGTTGGTCGTGGACAACGCCACTGGAGTGCTCGCCGCCACGAACGAGACCATATATTTCGAGGTTCCCTCGGGCACCTTAAAGATCCAGCATCTGTTCGCCATGCAGGAGGGCAACACTTCCATCACGCTGGATATCGACCTGGATAATTCCATTTTCGCGCTGGGTGACATGTACAAGCTGTTGCCGGTCATCAGTGGCCTCAACGTGAGCTACGCCAACGGCACCCAGGTACACATCCGGGACCGTGACCGTATCAAAAACATGACGCAGAACCGGCCGCCCGTGGTGGACATCGTGGCCAATGGCACCCGCGGAAAGCATCTCAATGCCGTGGTCAACGAGTCTATCACGTTCAATGCGGGTGGAAGCTTCGACGTTGACAACGATAGCTTGACGTTCACCTGGGATTTCGATGATGGTACCGACGCGACGGGACCAGTGGTGGAGCATATCTACAACGAGACGGGTGCCTATCAGGTCACGCTGACGGTCAGCGATGGAGAGAACAGCAGTACTGGTCATCTCACCGTGACGGTCAAGAAGCGAGGTGGCCCGCCGGGTGGAAACGGTAATGGCCCTGCACCGTTTACGGTTGATATCCTTGTCAACGGAACGGCGGTACCGCATATTACCGTGGATGTCAATGAATCCATCCTGTTTAATGCCTCGGGAGATTATAATGGTGACAGCGAAAATCTGACCTTTTTCTGGGACTTTGACGACGGCATGAATGCGACCGATTCATCGGTGGAGCATAGCTACGATGCAGCCGGCGCCTACCGGGTCGTGCTGACGGTCACCGACGGTGAGGGCAGCGATACCGCGGCGGTCACTGTAACCGTCCATAAGGAGAAGGGGAGAAACGGGCCGCATGGGCCGCATGAGCCATAAACCTGAGGGCAGCATACAAACTGGATGGGAGATGTATTTTTCCGTACCTCAGGCAGTGCACGGTTAAGTATATATGCCACCAGCATTATAAACAATTGTGAAAAAATATATCCTTGTGCTTCTGATATGTTTCACCCTGCTTCCCGCAGGAGTCCACGTGGCCTCCGCAGCCCCGCTGTCAGCTCAAATACAAGACGCCAGCATGACGACACCATGGAATACCACGTTCGGTGGCCCCGACTTCGACCGCGGCTGGTCGATACATGCCGTCGAGGATGGCGTCGTACTCGCCGGCTGGACCGCTTCATACGGTGCAGGAAACGCTGACGGCTGGATGCTCAGGCTCGACGACAGCGGCCAGGAGCTCTGGAATCACACGTATGGCAGCGAGGGCAACGACCGAATCGTAGCCATGGAACCCACCCCCGACGGATACATACTAGTGGGATATACGACCTCCTACGGCGCTCGTTTCACCGACCTCTGGCTGGTGCGTACGGACAAACAGGGACGCGAGCTGTGGAATCAGACCTACGGCGGCATCGACTACGACCAGGGATGGGCTATCTGCACCGTGGATGACGG
>JBNGDQ010000083.1:0-5996 GCA_049975285.1 Thermoplasmatota archaeon | reverse complement strand
TCTTTCCTCCTCAGCACAATTTTTAAAACAGGGGACGGGTTCTGAATGCCGACGAGAGCGTATACTATGAAAGCACACATTGTCGTATTTCTGCTTGTCATCGGAATGATGGTACCCCCGGTCACTTCACTCGGATATGGAGTTCTGTATCGTTTGGAATCTACATATGCCTCCGACGTGGATAGCATGCATGACGGATGGCTGGAAGAACGAGATGGCATCCCGATTCTGCACGTGGTGGGTTCACATTATGATATGGGATACCAGCATGGATTTCTCCTCAGGAATGAAACCCGGGAGAACGTACGGGCGATGCTGCATGGACGGTCTGTAAGCGACTTTTATGCCATGTGGAACATTACGAAGGCGTATATCCCCCGGGCGTATATCGAGGAGCTTCAGGGCCTCGCGGATGGTGCAGGAATACCTTTTGGAAATGTGGCAGCCGCGTATATGTCCGTGGTTACCTGGGGGATGGGCTGTTTTGGCATCGCTGCATGGGGAGATGCAACGAAACAGGGAGACCTGTACCATTTCCGCAGCTTTGATTTACCCATGGACATCCAGGATCCCGTTACTGGGACGTATATGCATGAGAATGCTGTTTTGATCGTCAGAGACCCTCAAGACGGGTATGCCTCCATTTCTGCCTCCATAGCCGGGTCGCTACATGGCGGCGGCGGGTTTAACGAAAAAGGAGTTGCAGTGGGTATCCATACCTCCTGGACTGACGATATAACCATCCAGGGTACGCCGGCCACGTTTCGCATCCAGATGACACTGGACCACGCTGCCACTGCTACAGAGGCTGCATCACATCTAGTAACCAATGGCACCACCGGATGGAGTTTTATCGTGTCTGATTGCCATACCCCGGTGGGATACGCCGTCGAAACCACGGCAAATCATTCATATGTGGGCACCCATGATAGCCCGGTCGAGTCGACGCCGCCGTTCTGGAGCATTCCCGATGTGGTACGACGCACAAATTTTTTTATAGCCCCGGAGACTGCGGCCACGCAGCGGTCACATTATGACCCTTCCGGCATACGGGGATTCATACGCATATTTACCGTCAATGAACCATTCTTCGTGATTTGGAGAAGCTATAAAGCAATGAGTGACCTCATAGAAATGCAGTATGGCGCCGTTGCATTTAACACGTCGATGGACCTCTTCCAGCGGGGCTATCGGGGAGATACCGATCCCGGGCTGAAGATATTACTCCGCCTGACCGAGGGAACGAGTTTCAATAGGGCATGGAACATGTGGGTCGCTGATACAAAGACAGGGGACTTCGATGTCGCCTTCGCTTCACGTGAACAACCCGCGCAATACAATGAAGTTCATCGCTTCAATTTCTATGAGCTCCTTGAGGCTGCACCACCCTAGCTGCCTCGTTTTTTTTGGGATAGATAGTCTTCGAGAGTGATGAGGCGGTTTCCACAGCTTGACCAGTTTTGTCTTGCCCGAATTTTCACCGCCATACGCTGAATGGGCACAGGCTTCAAGCTGGTCTGGTTTAGCGATAGATGCTACACCTGGAATCATCTCTGAGGCGTGTCTTTGCTTTACGGCAAAGGCCGCATATTAGTGGTTAGATGATGTCCACTAGCGATAGACCAAGGAGTATAGTCACTATGACCAGTATAATCGAGATGCGTGCCAAGTAAATATGGAGGGTCCGTATGTGTGTCTTTTGCCGCCAGGGAGTAATAGCAATGGTTGCAGCCAATGCCAGGAGAGTAAAAAGGCCGACCTGTGCATGAAATACGTTGAGATGGAGCCCGTCTCCTGTTTCTACCATCTGGTAGGAAATATATATGCCCACGGCGGCACAAAGAGCCCCGAGGCTGCCGCTTACCTTATGGACTGTGAACCACCAGGAGTATTGCCGTAGATAGATGGCTGCTGCTGCAAACAGGAGGAGCGCCAATGCCAGCGTCATAAAGACGGCGTGTGTTTCCCAGATGATCAGGTCTTCAAACATTTTCCCGCTCCATACATGGATAGCGTATATCATTTATAAATATAGCCTCATACCCTCCACGGGACTAGATGATCGAAAAACAGTATAAAGAAAGTATAAATATAAATTCCCTGATATTTTACTACTATGCGATTCGGGAAATATAGGAGTATTCTTCTCATCATATTATTGGCTGGATTGAGCGTGCTCCCTCTAGCAGTCAATGCACATCCTCCCTCCAGTATGGACATTTCATATGATGCTGACGACCAAACATTAAACGTCACCATATCACATGGGGTCTCAAATGTGGATAGCCATTATATCGATAGGCTGGAGGTCATGAAAAATGATACCTTATATTTATCACGGGATTATACCAGCCAGCCAAGCACCTCCACATTTACCTATTCTCTCGACGTTCTAGCGACAGAAGGAGACACACTCAGCGTCACAGCCTTCTGTAACCAGTATGGCTCTCTGAAAAAAACACTTGTCGTCAATGGAGAAACCACTGGAAATGGTGATGCCGGCGGCTTCGAATTTCTCCTCCTCTGTGTGGCGGCAGGCATAGGCGTGCTACTGTATACCACTAAAAAGTGAGAGGATACCTATTCATTCAGGATATCTCTATCTTTCAGTGGTTACCCGTTATTTCATCTACTTACCAATGGAGGCCAAAATCATGTACTCACCTCTATGAGGTATAGCGATATAATTATCATTGCCCCGACGAAGAGCACCACGATCCACGGGTGTACGTCAAGTATTTCAGGGATGGTTATTTCTCCCAGGTTTTTTGTATCCCATTTTTCCTGAAAACCTGTATACAAGGAAGCAAAGAGTCCTGCACCGGCAAGAATGCCTCCGATACCTACAAGTGCATGCACGGATCCGGTTCCCACTGCACCTGCCATTGTGCCGGGACAGTAACCCAGCAGTGCAAAACCTGCCCCAAAGATGAGCCCGCCGACGACTATGGCATAGATGTTGCACGGCTTTATGCTGAGATCAGTTATGCCAAGATATACTAGCATGTACACGCCTATCATGCCAGTGAGAATGGCACTGAATATTATTTTAAATACCGTAAAATCTCTGAAGAGCAGTTGGTTCACTATGACCTCGTAGTCTGTTGCGCCTCCCTTCTGCAGGAGGAACCCAAAGGCGAAGCCGATACCCAATGCGGTCAGGAGCCGGGCTGTATTATTTTCTCTTATCTCAGCCAGCATTCAGATCCCTCCGACGAAGGTATACAGAAAGATAGCAGTAACAAAACCCCCTAGGAAGAAGCAGAAGAAGGCAAGCCAACTGCTAACGGCAAGCTGCAGGGTGCCACTTATTCCGTGGCCGCTAGTGCAGCCGCCTGCCATCCGTGCTCCAAATCCGATGAGAAACCCGCCGCATATGGCTCCCGCAAACCGCACTAGCATATTTGAGCCAAAGGCGGTCTTCCAGAGCGAAGGGACGAGTTCTACCGTGAATGTTCCTGATACGAGTGAGGATACAAACGCACCGAGTATGATGCCGATTATCAGCATCATCTCCCAGTCTACCCGTGGCACGAATTTTTGATAGTATGTCTTCTGTTCGACTACGCTGCCTCTGAAGAGTTTTTCTATCATGCCACTGATACGGGCATATGCGGTAGAACAGCCGATGGGCCTATTGGAAAGGATAAAACTAAACCAGATGAGTATGCCAATGCCGGCGCCCACTGCATACGGAGACCATCGTGCGAGGTATAGCCAGTTCATTTCATACAACTTACTAGGGGATTGCAGACCAGATAATTAAACGTTTTTCTGTCACAATCGTTACGAGCAAGCTGGACAAACAACTATATAATTGAGATTGTTACCCGTATTGGTGAAACTGATGGGCTTAATAATCGATGTAAAAACGAGAGAAGAATATTACATGAATCATATCAAAGGAGCTCTGAATATACCGGTGTGGGATCTCGAGTTTTATCTGGATTTCCTTAAAGATAAGGAAGTACACGTCTATTGTGGGTCACGGGCTAAAAGATCCGCAATGGCTGTTGAGTTCCTACAGGAGCATGGTATCGATGCGAACGAGATCCCAATAGCGGAATTAGATGACTATGACTGGGTGGGAAAACCGATTGTGACAGCTATCAATTATCTCTCTATAAAGCCGGGTCATGAAAAAGAATTCGAGGAGAAGGTCGAAGACCTGTGCGAAAAAACCATGGACAAAGAGGGATTCATAGGGACAAAGGTCTTCCGAACCACCACGATATCGTTTGGGGGCGGCATGATACCTGGAGAATACGAGGAGATCGCAGTAAAGCCTACGAAATACGTGATGCTGACCTATTGGAAGGATAAAGCATCGCATGAAAAGTTCCATGATTTAGAAGAGATAATGCAGGGCTTCAAAGAGATTATGCCACATATATGTATCACCCCGCATGAGGTATTCGGGGAGATAATTCATTAACATATGACTTCAGGAAAACTTGTGTAATCAGTGATATTGCGCTAGGTTATTCGGCTTGCCATCGCATTGAAGGATCCTTTGGCGGATTGATATCTAACGGACGGATTTACTGATACTGTTGCGGTCTAGGCATTGAAGAGCAGAAAAATAATTATTTATATCTGGGTGTGATATATGCTTGGAGTAGTATGTATAAATTCACGGTGGCTCTTTGCTTTTGTTTTCTTCTCCTGTGTTCTTCCGTGCAGCCGCTGGGCATCGTGTGCGAAAGAATACCGGCAGATGTAGCTATGGGCAGTATCCAGGCTTTGCAGTCGAGTCGGGTAAACATCATAGTGCATAATCCCTACAGCGAAGTTGATTTTGCCGTGGTGCATCACTACAAAGCAAATTTGCATACGCATACCACGGAGAGTGATGGTGCAAGCGATCCCCGTGAGGTCATCTATCACTATCATGAGCCCGGGGAGTATGATATCCTTGCCATTACAGATCATAATAAAAATACGTGGCCCTGGAGCGAATGGATTTCTGAGCAGCCTGCAGACAGTTCTGCTTCTTCAGAGTATTATCCTGACCTTGGCATGCTTGCGATATCTGGAAATGAAATGTCAATACGGCATCATCGAGGCAGCCTTTTAAATGATTATTCACACGGCGGCTTTTTCTTCCACATGGCGTTTCGATACATCCAAAAACAAAATGGGCTGTCCTTTTTTTGTCACCCGGGGCGGTATTCCCATGACGCAGCCTGGTATCAATGGTTTTTCAATCTATACGATGACTGTATCGTGGGGATAGAGGTATATAACCAGGGTGATAGATATCAAAGTGATAGACTTCTCTGGGATTGTATCAATAGAGACAGAAATCCTGACGAGCTCATATGGGGCTTTTCAAATGACGACATGCATCATATTCCGAGCCATGCGTTCAGAAACTATCAACATCTCCTAATGAACGATTTAACAGAAGACGAGTTTAAAAATGCCATGCGAGACGGTGCATTCTATTTTTCATATGAGCCAAACGGGTCAGTACGCGAAAACCCCACATATGGGCAGGCGATGGCTCCACGATTGCTCGATGTCATCGTCAACGAGACCACTATTACGATAACGGGGGACGGTATCGATCGGTATCAATGGATCGATGAACAGTCCCATGTCATCTGCACAGATTCAACTATTGATATCGCCACGATTGATTCTAACTTCGTCCGAGCCGTTTTACTAAATGAATACGGTAAAACCTATACGCAGCCCTTTGGTATTGAAATCAATAATACCCCCACGCTATCATAATAATTCACTGCAATGCTGCTGGTGTTACACGCCGCAGATTCACGGGGCACACAGCCGTGACAAACATTTAAATACCGTTTTTTGGTTGAGGTTGGAGGGATGAGATGCGTAAAGACGAGGTTATCCAGCTTCATGCTTTGTGCTATAGAATAAAGGAAAAAATCAAGCAGCTCTATAATCTAGATGAAACGTATTTTACAGATTATATTGCCCTGCGGGTTCTGCCGCATAATATCCATAAATCGAAAGCAGACCAT
>JBNGDQ010000082.1:0-6029 GCA_049975285.1 Thermoplasmatota archaeon | reverse complement strand
CGTACAACGAAATACCTACGAAGGGAGACAGGAAGGAAAAAGTGGAAAAACGCAGTGGCGTTACCGGCAGAAACGGCACCATGAACAGCACGCCGATGCCGGTGACCGAGCAGAAAATACTTATCGACAGATTGAAATCACCCAGCAGCGGCACACCCGCAGGCGCCCGAAGCTTTTCCCGCGCCTCCTCCACCTGCATCTGAAGCGATACACGCAGTTTCTCCGGTATCATATCCCATACATCGGCCGCCGCCATCGATGCAGGAGTCGACGGCAGGACACACCGGAAACGCTCCCCGCCGGACAGTGCATGCAGCGTCACGACGCCACTCGCCCTGGCTTCCCCGGCTGATACAGTCCCGGCGGATGCTGCGGGAGACAAAAGAGCCATCGCCAGAAACACGCAGCATATGCGTGCCCCAGAAGGTTTTTCATATGGAATCCTCCAGTACAACTGCTCCACAATATTTACAGCGTATCGTTTCCCGGGGCATACCGTTTATAAGGGCCGACGATATCATGAAGCATGGACGGCTGGTGGAACCGCATCGCGCGCGTCAACTTGTCCACGGGAAACGTCACGTTTGACACCATCGATGAAAGCTACTATCACGACTACCTGGGCGGACGCGGCCTCGGCGCCCGGCTGCTCATCGACGAAATCAAGCCCGACGCGCAGCCACTCGAAGACAACGCACTCATCTTCGCCGCCGGCCCGCTCACCGGCATTGCGGTTCCCACGGCGGGGCGCTTCTCTGTGACAGCCAAGTCACCGCTCACGGGCACCATATGCGATGCGAACGTCGGCGGCTCCTTCGGGCAGGCATGCAAAAAAACCGGGCTGGATGCCCTCATCGTCACCGGAACCGCGCGGGAGCCATCCATCATTTACATAGATGACGGCGACATCAGCATCGAGGAGACAGCGCTCTGGGGTGCCACGACGATGGATACCTGTAGCGCCCTGCCCGGGCAGACGGCAGCCATCGGCCCCGCCGGCGAGAACCTGGTCCGATACGCCTGCATCGTCACCGACGGACATCGGGTCTTCGGACGCGGCGGCCTCGGCGCCGTCATGGGCAGCAAGCGCCTCAAGGCCGTGTCGGTGCAGGGGAACAGCGACGTGCCGGTTGCCGACCGGGAGCGCCTCAAGGGATACGTGAAAAAAGCTAGGGTGAAGCTGTCGTCGTCACCCGTCACATCCCGGGGGCTCCGCCAGTTTGGCACTCCGATACTCGTCAACCTCATCAACTGGCTGGGCATGCTCCCCGAGAACAACTTTCAGCAGCCTGCCGACGACCGTGCCGATGCTCTCTCCGGCGAAACAATGGCCGACACCATCGTCGACGACCACGAGGGATGCTACGCCTGCCCCATCCGCTGTGGCCTCCGCACCTCAGTCGGCGAGGGAGACAACCGGGAACAGGGCAAGGGACCGGAATACGAGACTGCATGGGCGCTCGGTCCCAACCTTGGCATCTACGACCTCGAGACGGTCACCCGGGCAAACTACCGCTGCAACGAGCTCGGCCTGGATACCATCTCGACCGGCGGCACTCTGGCAGCGGCGATGGAAATGCGGCAGCGCAACATCTGGACTGAAAGCCCCGGATTCGGGGATACCGCGGTCCTTGGCACAATCGAGGACATCGCCCATCGGCGCGGCATCGGTGACGAGCTGGCCGAGGGCTCCGCCCGCCTGTGCCGCACGCATGGATGCAGCTTCTCCATGTCCGTCAAGGGGATGGAGCTCCCCGCCTACGATCCCCGCGGGGCGGCAGGGCAGGCGCTCTCCTTCGCTACCTCCAACCGGGGTGGCTGTCATCTCCGCGGCTACATGATCGGCGAAGAGATATTCGGAGTGCCCAAGCTCTTCGACCGCTTCAAGACCGGCGGCAAAGCCGAGGTCGTCCGGCGGTCCCAGGAGCGAAACGCATATCTCGACTCACTCATCCTCTGCAAGTTCACCGCGTTTGCACTCGATGAACAATTCTATCCCCGATTCCTCGAAGCAGTCACGGGCAAACAATACAGCGTATCCGACCTGCACGTCATCGGCCAGCGCATCTATACCCTGGAGCGAGAATTCAATGTGGCTGCCGGCTTTACCCGGGATGATGACCAGCTGCCTGAACGATTCTCACAGCCACTCCAGACGGGTGCATCAGCCGGAAACACGTTCGACATGGATACAATGCTCGATGCGTATTATGCAACGATGAACTGGGACATGCAGGGTCGCCCCACGCGAGAAACCCTCGACCGTCTCGGTGTCCCTCGTCTGCAATAGTCACCATTCCTGGTCAGTGGAGGTATCGCCACCGAGATGTTCCACGAGATAGATGATATGGCAGATGCTCTCCACCACGGTCACCAAGTTATATGCCTCCTCCAGGTTTTCCCCGTGGGCGAACGTGCCGTGCCCCTTCACGATGGCTGCATTGTGACGCTGCAGCAGCGGCGGCAGCTGTTGTTCCACCTCCGTGGAGCCGATGGACTCCGCCACGTCGAGCACGGGCACCTTCTTGAGGTGATAGCGTCCCTCATCGTCGACAGGCACGATTTCATCCCGCACGAGCGACAGCGCGATGGCATACGGCGTATGCGCATGAACGACAGCCAGCGCCGAGGTCTCCCGGTAGATAGCCCGATGGACGCCTACCTCGGTCGAAGCGATGATGACCCCGCTGTCATCCCGGTCGATGCCGGTCTCGACGACGTCCTGCTCGCCAAGATATCCCATCATGGCGCCCCGCCGCTTTATATACATCCGGTCGCCCCGCCGGACGCTCATGTTGCCGCTGTGCGATGACAGGTTCAAGCCCCGCTGCTCGAGCATTTGTCCAAAGCGGCGCATCTCCTCCACGATCTCCTGGTCCATCGTGATGCAAAGCTGCCGGGGCATATAAACATTTGTCGCTACGTCCGCTCGAGGTCGTCGCCGCCCATGAAGACCTTTTGCACTGCTACGTAGAGATCCTCCATGCCCTCCAATGTCTCGTTGGAGACCGGGATGAGGTCGGTGTGCGCCTCCATGTCCCGGATGACGGTCATCATGCCCTCGCTGAGCTGATAGTAGAGCGAGGGAGAGTCGACCATGAGGTCGTCGTAGAGCTTCTCCGGATTGTTTCCCCACTCTAGGATCACGTCGAGGGTCTCCGGCTCCACGATATCCCGCTTGCTCAGCACGTTGACCAGCGGTACGGGAATCCGGAACTGAGTGATGGCGGACAGCATGAGCTGCGACACGAAGCTCGTCGGCGTCGTCGCCAGGGAGGGATCGATGACGAACGACAGCATGGCCCGCTCCCGGGACAGCTGATCCACGATGACCCGGCCGGTGCGGCGGAACACGAACAGCTCGAGCTGCCCCGGCGTGTCCAGCAGCACGTAGTCAGTCCGGTATTCATTGATGCGGCGTTCCACTTCGCCGGCGTTGAGCGCCACCTCGTCAGCGCAGACCACCTGGGCTCCGTTGGGCCCGAGCTCGTATTCCTTCATGACCTCCCGCAACGAGATCCACTCCCGCACGTCGACGTCAGGTGTATACGGCAGATTCTCCACGCCCGGGTCAAGGTTCACGGTGATAGCATCGAACTGCTGGCGGAGACACCAGTCATGCAGCGCCGCCGTCATGCTGCTCTTGCCTGAGCCAGCGGTACCCACCATGTAGATAAAAATCATGTTAACTCCGGAGTCGCTGCATGTGTTCAACCCGCTTGTTCACCAGCGCTGCCTTCCCGATATCATGGCGGATGAAGATATGGTCACCCTGCACGTGGCGGAGGCACCGCTCACAGATGGTTTCCGCCTCGGGTATCTCGTCGGCGACGCCGAGCACGGCTAGTGAGCGCGACGTCGTGGTATAGATGCCGCCGTCTCGTTCGTCGACGGATGCATAGAACAGTGTGCCGCCCTCCCGGGAGATCTTGTCTTCATCGACGGCGACGCGATGCCCCTTCATGGGATCGCGGCCGTAGCCCTCCGGGACCACGTACTTGCAGACGGTGCTGACCGGCTGCATGTCCAGCTGTTTACCTCCCAGGGTTCCCTCCACCATAGCCAGGTTGAGCGCCACGAAGTCACTCTGGATGAGCGGGATGATGTTCATGGCCTCCGGGTCGCCCCACCGGGCGTTTATCTCGATGACCTTGGGGCCGTCGCTGGTCAGCATGAACTGGCCGTAGATGACTCCCTGGTAGGGTCTCCCCTCACGGCGGAGTGCATCCACGATATGCTGGAGAATGCCGACGGCTTCCTCATAGTCACTGCCATTCATAAACGGGAGCATGCCGCTCGCATGGCTGTAGGAGCCCATTCCGCCCGTGTTGGGACCCTCGTCGTTGGGCAGCAGCCGCTTGTGGTCCTGCACCGCCGGCGTGGGCAGAATCGTGGTGCCATCGCAGAAGGCCTGCACCGTGAATTCCTCACCGACAGCCTGCTCCTCGATGAGCACCCGGGCAGCGCCACCGATCTCTTTTTCGATGACCTTGGCTGCGTAGGCGACGGCGTCGTCGACGCTGTGTAGATGGTCGCCTGCCACCTTGACGCCCTTGCCGCCGGTCAGACCAATGGGCTTCACGGCTACGGCGCCGCAATGTCGCTCGATGAACTCCTCCGCCTTGCTGGCATCGGAGAACGCCCGTGCCTCCAGAGAGCCGGGGATATCATATCTGTCCATCAGGCCCCGCATGTACTCCTTGTCCGTCTCTATCGCTGCGGCCTCCTTCGTCGGCGAGGCCACCGCAATGCTGGCCTCCTTCAGCGCGTTGGTGACTCCGGCTTCCTCTGGTGCCTCGGGCCCGATGATGGCCAGGTCGATGTGCTTCGCTTCAGCGTAGTCGACGACCTTCTCTGCATCTGTTTCCTTATGGAGATAAAAATCGTCAGCCAATTGCTTGATGCCGGGATTGGCGTTTTTCATCACCGCAAAAAGAGAATGGCCGGAACGAGCGACGCCCGTGCATATCGCGTGCTCGCGGGCGCCGCCGCCGATGACAAGCACGTTCATACGCCAATATGTCCGATATGTACTTAAATGTTGATGCCACGCCGGAGCAGCAGCGCGAGTGCGGCAGCCGCCACGATGAGCAGTACACTGAAGCCGGGAGTGTCATCCCCGCCCATACGGATGCTGCCATCCTCCGTCAGATAGATCGTACTGTCCCCGGAGCAGAAAAAGGAGCGGACTGTGCCGTTGAACGCCACCTGGATTTCATTGTCGCCACCCTGCCTGAACAACGCCGTGAATGTCGTTTTGTCCTCGACGTCGGCAGTCATCGTCTTCCAGTTGTTCACGGTGACAGTCACGTTTGCCGTAGCGCTGCGTTCATTCACCACGGTAATGGTGTGCTCGTTTTCGCTGATGCCACCGGAGCTCCCGACGCGCACGACGTGTTTCGTGCTGTTGGTGCGGCCGTCCCAGTCCTCGACGGTCATCGTCACGGTGTAGTAGCCGTCTGCCGTGTAGGTATACGTGGCGTTATGCCGCCGGTATATCTCCTGGTCGATGACGCCGTTTCCGGTGAAATCCCAGCGATGGTATCGTATGTACCCGTCGGGGTCGTAGGAGCCGCTCGCATTGAACTGGTAGGTATCAGACGAGCCGTTTTCCGGTGCCAGGGTAAAGGCGGGGACGGGCTTTGCAAATGATTCGACCACGCTGACTTTTTTGGTATACGTATCTCCGGCGCCGGGCGGTCCGTCGGTGTCGACGGCCATGAGTTTCACCGTGTAGATGCCTGGCTCGGTGAAGGTATGCGGGGTGACGGCTGACTGTCGGATGACGTCGTAGCTTCCATCGTTGTTCCAGTCCCAGTAATACTTGTCGACTTTTCCGTAGAAGCTCTGCGACTGGCTGGCGTCGAACATGACCTGCTGCCCGGTGAGCACGTTGCCGTATATCATTTCATCGTCGTCCGTCAGCATGTAGCTGGCGTTGTCATCATCATCCTTCAGCCAGAATTTCGCGTCGACGTAGGCATCGGCCATCGGTGCGGCAACGAAGAGAGCGATTATGGCGGCCACGG
>JBNGDQ010000081.1:4186-6140 GCA_049975285.1 Thermoplasmatota archaeon | reverse complement strand
CCCTGAGGCGGCTGATGTAGAGTCCACTGGCCACGGCGACCGCGAAGGCATCCATGGCCAGCGCGACCGCGATCAAGACAACAGTGACGAGGTCCACGAGCCGGAAACAAAGCCGGGTATAAAAAAATGGTCACCCGGGTTACAATTCGTCGAGGAGACCAGCCACCGGGTTGAAGTCCAGGAGCAGGAGCACGATGACCCCGGCTATGACGACGGCCACGACCGCCGCGATGCGCGCCCAGCGGATCTTTCGATTGAGCATCGGTGCATAGGCGGCCATCATCCGGTAGAAGTCATGATAGCTCTTCAACAGCGAGACAAGGCCCCCTGCGATGAATCCAATGACCTGGCCGCCCATACACTGCACCGTCCACTCGCCTATCAGGGCGGGCAGAATCCAGGCGGGAAGCGCAAACGCCCAGTTCGGCGTGATGTCTATCTTGCCACTGGTCCAGTTGACGTTTGCCTTCCAGATGCCATAGCGTCGGCCAGCCACGGACATGATACCGCCAAACCACAAGTGGTTTATAAAAATTTTTATAAATGAGTAAATCAAAAATGCTTCAAATCCGTGTATGCGCGGGATTCAGCAGATGACTTCTATGCCGTTCATGCGTCGCTGCAGGATCCGACAGAGCCGGCAGAGTTCCTCCCGTATTGATTCCCCGTCTATGATCGCCTGAGCGGAGACGTCGAGCTCCTCCTGTATCGTCTCCTCCACCTGGCTGCCGCAGCCCCGCTTCCTGGAGAGATACTGGGAGACAGCGGCCGGGCTCACCCCGAGCAGCTCCGCTATGTCAATCTGCCGCATGCCGTTTTGTTTCAATCGACGGGCCAGGGCGCTCCGCAGGCAGGGGAGGACGTCCCAGACCACGCTTTCGCAGGGGACTTTGGTCATGTCTATGTCTGTAAGCAGGGCTCATATTTAACTATTGTGAAAAACAGCATGTGTATATATAGCGGGGTGTGATGCACCTATATGCGCATCGGCATCATCGGTGGCACCGGCATCTACGACATGCAGGGAGACACCCTGGACGTGGAGACCAGCTATGGCACCGTCACGGTCACCCGTATCATGCATGAAGACCGGGAGCTCTTCTTTCTCCCCCGGCACGGCGCCACGCATGGCATCCCGCCGCATCGCATCAATCATCACGCCAACGTGCAGGCACTCCGGAACTGCGGCGTCACCCGGGTCCTGGCGGTCAGCACCGTGGGCTCCATGCGGCAGGGCGTCCAGCCGGGCGGCCTCGTCGTCCCCATTGACTTCATCGACTTCACCGGCATCGCCACGTTCTTCGACGATGCACCCGTCCACGTGGACATGACCCAGCCGTTCTGCCCGCAGACCCGGCAGGTCTTGCTCGATGCCGCCAGCTCCAAGGGCTCCGTCTCCGAAGGCGTCTACATCACCACGTCGGGTCCTCGCTTCGAGACCCCGGCCGAGATCGAGATGCTCAAGCAGCACGGCGACGTCGTCGGCATGACCCTGGGGCCCGAGGCAACACTGGCCCGGGAAGCCGGGATGTGCTACGCCTCCCTCTGCGTGGTCTCCAACATGGCCGCGGGCCTCCAGACCGGGCTCACCGCGGAAGAGATCGCCTCCATCTACGAGGAGATGCGGGACGTCGCCGTGGGCATCCTGCTCCACACCGCCACAGCGCTCCCCGAAGAGCGGGACTGCACGTGCAGCACAGCGGTCTCCCGTGGTTCATTATAAGCAGGCCGCCAGAAAAAGGGGGAAGGGATGCGGATGAGCGGCGGCCCATATGGCATCGCCGGCCTCCGTGCCCGTTTTAGGGCGCTATATAGACGGACGCCCGGCGTTCCATCCTCATGTCTACAACCCGCCGGACATATATAAATAATGAGAGAGAGGGGGCTGACACCAATATATAAACGTTGTGGTATCCATTCTTTAAATGCCGTGATCCATCATAGTATGTGGCCC
>JBNGDQ010000081.1:0-4086 GCA_049975285.1 Thermoplasmatota archaeon | reverse complement strand
TAAACGTTGTGGTATCCATTCTTTAAATGCCGTGATCCATCATAGTATGTGGCCCTTTCACCATCGGTGACGATACGAGCGGCTCGCCCCGCCGAGGTCCCAGATGTACACACGGTTCTCGCAGCCGCATTCAGCCCCTACCGCCAGCATTATACGAGCGATGCCTACCGCCTCACAGTGGTATCACCTGACGTCATAGCAGCACGGATTACGGCTCCCGGCAGCACTGTTTTTGTAGCCGTGGACACCGGCGACATGGTGGGAACCGCAACCATACAAGACGAAGACGCGACGCTCTACATCCAGAGCATGGCGGTACATCCCGACCATCAGGGCAGAGGCATCGGACGACACCTGCTGGCCCATATCCAGCGCCATGCATGCAGCAAACACTGCAGTGCGTTGCGCCTGGAATGCTCCGCGCCGCTCACCCGGGCCCTCCGGCTGTATACGGCGTTCGGGTTCAAGCTGACCGGGAGGGAGCGAGACTACGGCGGCATCACCGTCTTCGAACTAAAAAAGCAATTGTAGCGTGCTATTACGGAGCAGAATATGGAGACCATAGGACAGGGATATAGAAAAACGAGGGCTACCACGCAACCTCTTTTTTGCCTCCCTGTCCACCCATAGATATTTCACGTGTTTATAAACATTTTGCTTTGCTCCATGGTTGCACGGCACGTGAGCAAACCTTTTATGGAACCCCCTATGTGACAATCGTGATAGAATACGCCACCGAGCAGTACGACAACGAAGAAATCTACGACATCCTGGTCCCCGAGATCGAGCAATGGTTCCGCGAGTCCTTCGGCACCTTCACCGCCTGCCAGCGCTACGCAGTCAAAGAAATCCATGATGGCAAAAACACCCTCATCTCATCCCCGACTGGCTCCGGGAAGACCCTCTCCGCCTTCCTGGCCGCCATCAATGAGCTCCTCCTCCTGGCCAAGCGCGGTGAACTCGAAAACAAAATCTACGTGCTCTACGTGTCGCCGCTCAAGGCCCTCAACAACGACATCGAGCGGAACCTCCAGAAGCCCCTCCGCGAGCTGTACGAGGCGCATGACATCGAGGACGACATCCGCGTCGGCGTCCGCACCGGCGACACCAGCCAGAAAGAGCGGCAGGAGCACACCCGGAACCCGCCGCACATCTACATCACCACGCCGGAGAGCCTGGCCATCGTCCTCAACTCTCCCAAGTTCTCCCGCAGCCTGGAGGAAGCCAGGTACGTCATCGTCGACGAGATACACTCCCTGGCGGACAACAAACGCGGCGTCCATCTGTCCCTGTCTCTCGAACGCCTCGTCCACCGGATGGAGACAAAACCCGTCCGCATCGGGCTCTCAGCCACCATCTCTCCCATGGACGAGATTGCTCAGTTCATGGTGGGCACCAATCGCGACTGTCTCATCGTCGACGTGACAGGCATGAAAGACGTCGACATCGACGTCATCTCCCCCGTCGACGACCTCGTCTACACCCCGGCCGGCGAGGCCTCCACGGCCATGTACGACATCCTCAACGACCTCATCCAGCAGCATACCACCACCCTCGTCTTCACCAATACGCGTAGCGCCACCGAACGCGTCGTCTTCAACCTTAAACAGCGCTACCCCGACTACGACGGCCAGGTCGAAGCCCACCATGGCTCCCTCTCCCGCGACGTCCGCCTCAGCGTAGAAGAAAAACTCAAGCAGGGTGACCTCCGCTGCGTCGTCTCATCCACTAGCCTGGAGCTTGGCATCGACATCGGCTCCGTCGACCTCGTCGTCCTGCTCGGCTCCCCCAAGAGCGTCACCCGGGCGCTGCAGCGCATCGGTCGCTCCGGGCACTTCATCACCGAGACATCCACGGGCCGCATCATCGTCCTCGACCGTGACGACCTCATCGAATGCACCGTGCTCGCCCGCGAGGCTCGCCGGGGACGCCTCGACCGGGTCCGTATTCCCAGCAACGCCATCGACGTCCTCGCGCAGCACGTCGTCGGCATGGGCATCCAGCAGAAATGGCCGCTCGACGAGGCATTGCAACTCACACGAAGCGCGTATCCCTATCGTGACCTGCCAAAAAAAGACTTCATCAAGCTCCTGCATTACCTGGCCGGAGAATACGAGGAGCTCGAAGGCAAAAAAGTCTACGGCAAGATATGGTATGATGAACAAGAAGAAATGTTCGGACGCCGCGGCAAGATGGTCCGCCCCATCTACTACCTCAACATCGGTACCATCCCCGACGAGACAGCCGTCAAAGTCTATACCACGGATAAACAGTTCGTGGGCAAAGTCGAGGAGCCCTTCGTCGAACGCCTCAAAAAAGATGATATCTTCGTCCTCGCCGGGCAGACCTACCAGTACAAGCGCTCCAAGCGGATGCGCATCTACGTGGTCCCCCGCCCGGATGCATCGCCCACGATTCCCTCATGGTTCTCCGAGCAATTACCGCTCAGCTACGACCTCGCCCGGGAGATCAGCCGCTACCGCCGCACCGTCGCCGATAAACTCCAGCATGACGACGTCGATGACCTGGAGCCAGCCATCCAAAACTACTTCCAGCAGCAGCTGCACTTCGGCATCCCTCACGACCGGCATCTCCTCGTCGAAACATTCGTGCAGGACGGCTACCATCACGTCGTCTTCCACACCCTCGTGGGCCGGCAAGCCAACGACGCCCTCTCCCGCATCGTCGCCTTCCGGTTGACCTCGCTCCGGGGCTTCAACGTCCGACTGGCCATCACCGACAACGGCTTCGACGTCATGTACCCCGAACGCCACGACCCGCTCACCCGGGAGGACGTCGCTGCGTTGCTCACCCCGGACGGCATGCGCGATGACCTGCGCCATGCATTGGACAACACCGAGATGCTCAAGCGACGCTTCCGCCACGTCGCCACACGCTCCTTCATGGTCCTCCGGAACTATCTCGGCCATCACATGAGCGTCTCCCGGCAGCAGCGCAACGCCTCCATCCTGTTCAAAGTCGTCAAAGAAATCGACCCCGAGTTCCCCGCCCTCAAGGAGACCTACCGGGAGATCATGGAGGACTCCATGGACATCGACAACGCCGAAGCATACCTCGAACAGATACTGCAGGGCGACATCGAGCTCTCACTGCAACATACGGATATGCCCTCGCCGTTCGCCTTCAACATCGTCGCCATCGGCGCCAGCGACGTCGTCCTCATGGAGGACCGCAAGGCTTTCACCCGGCAGATGCACGAGCAGGTCATGGAGGCCATCAATGCCTGAAGAGATCTGGCCGGGCTTCCATGCCACCGAGGAACGCTGCATCTGGATGCCCGACCACGATGCAGTCATCATCGCCGACCTCCACCTCGGCTACGAGGGCGTCCTCCGCCTGGACGGCGTGGCCATGCCCCGCTACCAGGATCGCATTATCAAGCAGCGGCTGGAACGCATCCTCGACTGCTATGAGCCCCGCCGGGTCATCATCAACGGCGACTTCAAGCACAACTTCAGCCGGAACCTGCGGCAGGAATGGCGAGAAGTCAGCGATATGCTCTCCTATCTCGCCGAGGCGCACGACGTCATCCTCATCCGGGGGAACCACGACAACTTCCTGAAGACCATCGCCGTCCGGCATGACGTACCCCTGACCTGGCACTACGAGCTCCAGGATGTCACCATCACCCACGGCCACCGCACCGAGGACCTCCCGGACAGCCAGCGCTTGCTGCTCGCCCATGAGCATCCCTTCGTCAAACTCCGCGACGAGGTCGGCGCCACGCTGTCCATGCCCTGCTACCTCTCCAACGATGACGTAGCCATCCTCCCAGCGTTTTCCCCCATCGTCTCCGGCACCGACGTCTCCGACGCTGCACCACGAGACTACCTCTCCCCGCTGCTGCACGACATCAACGTCGACTCCTTCAAGGTCACGGCCATCAGCGACGTCGGATTGCTCGACTTCGCCACCATCGGCGACCTCAAGGATATACACCGGCAGCGCGCACAAAATATATAATAACCGACTGGTTCCAGCCGGATGAGGGACACGACGTACGGGCGCAGCGCCCAGCTACTCGAGTTCACCAAGGAGCCACTAGCCGGCAGCAATCTCCTCAAC
>JBNGDQ010000080.1:0-6202 GCA_049975285.1 Thermoplasmatota archaeon | reverse complement strand
CTGGTCCCCCTGGGCGGCAACGTGTTCATGCGCGCTACGATAGCCGATGTGGAACGGGTGCTCACGGGGGTCGGCAGCGACGTCGTCGTCGAGAAATCCGTCAGCACCGCCATTGATTTCCTGGAAAAGCGCATCGAAGACCTCCGGCAGCGGGAGGAAAAACTCATCGAGACCTCGCAGGACATCCGGGCCCGCGTCCAGGAACTGCAACAGCGGTTGCAGGGCCAAGGCAGCGATTGAGATGTTCGATTTTCTGAAAAAGAAGTTCAAAAAATTCGAGGATGCCCTCGAGCAGGAAGTCGAGAAGGCAGAGGTGACGGAGGCGACGGAGCGGGAGCAGCGGATTGAGCAGAAGGTAGAAAGCGAGCTGGAGAAACAGCTGGATCTGGAGAAACAGCTGGGCAGCGACGCGCGCGGTAAAAAGCTCCCCATGAGTGAAAAAAAGCTGGATGAATTACTCTGGGATCTCGAGATGGGGCTGCTGGAGGCAGACGTGGCACTGCCGGTGGTCGAGGACATCAAGAAGACCGTGAAGCGGCAGCTGCCCGCCATGGCGCGGAAGAATCCCGGGGAGGCCGTCCGGGCGACCCTCAGGAAAGCCATCGCCAATATTCTATCATCCTCAGAGGAGGACTTCTGGACGTTCATCGAGGAGAGCGAAAAACCCGTGGTGTTGATGTTCGTGGGCGTCAACGGCACCGGGAAGACTACCAGCATCGCGAAGCTGGTGCATCAGCTGCAAAAGCGAGACTACACCTGCGTCATGGGTGCCTGTGACACCTTTCGGGCGGGCGCCATCGAGCAGTTGCAGCAGCATGCCAACAACCTCGAGGTCAAACTGATAAAACACGACATCGGGAGCGATCCGGCCGCCGTCGCCTACGATGCCATTCAGCACGCCAAAGCCAAGTACAAGGATGTGGTCCTCCTGGATACAGCGGGACGGATGCAAACCAACGTCAACCTGATGGACGAGATGAAAAAGATACGGCGCGTGGCCCAGCCGGATAAAATCATTTTCGTGGGCGACGCCCTTACCGGCAATGATGCCGTGGAGCAGGCAAAACGCTTTGATCAAATCGTGCCCATCGATGGCACCATCCTCAACAAGGTGGATGCCGACGCGAAAGGCGGCGCTGCCCTGTCCATCGCCTACACCATCGGCAAGCCCCTGCTGTTCATCGGTAACGGCCAGGAGTACGACGACCAGATCGAGTTCACGCCGGAGTGGATGCTGCAGCGATTGTTCGGCTAGCCCCACCGCTCGAAGAGGTCGTGCTCGACGTCGAGCTGGTCCAGTATTTTCCCCACCACATGGTCGACGAGGCCATCTATGCTCTCCGGGTTATGGTAAAAGCCAGGCATAGCCGGCAGCACGGTCGCTCCAGCCTGCCGCGCCGTGACCAGGTTCTGCAGGCTGACCAGGTCAAGCGGTGTCTCCCGCGGGACGACGACGAGCGGACGGCCCTCCTTGAGCGTGACCATGGCCATCCGGATGATGGCATTGCTGGCGTATCCATGTGCAATGCCGGCCAGGGTCTTCAGGCTGCAGGGAACGATAACTGCAGCGTCACAGCGAAACGAGCCGGAGGCTACACCGGCAGCGATGTCGTCTTCAGCGATGTACTCGTCGGCCATGGCCGCCAGATCGTCGACGGTATACTCGGTTTCATGCGACAAAATCGTCTTGGCGCTCTCCGACACGATGAGATGGACGGTGTACCCCGCCCGGCTGAGCTCTTCAAGCGTCCGGATGCCGTAGATGACGCCGGAGGCACCCGTGATAGCCAGCACGATGCGTTCCATGGAGCTATATCAGCCAGCTGTACATAGCTTTATCGACCCCTAGGGACCGTATATCTGCTCGAGGGCATCCATCACGCTCCGGCGGACGTTTTCCTCAGTGAATTCTTCTAGGTGGCCGGGCACCGTGGCGATCGGGATACTCTGATTCTGGAGAAAGTGGAGCGCCGGCAATGTTTTGCTTTTAAACTCCTGCAGCCGGGAGCGAATTTTTTCCTCGGTATCATCAGAGCGCTGTATGACGTCTGCGCCGCATTTCGGGCAGGTGCCATCCGCGGGCGGCTTGTAATCGAGATGGTAGACGGCGCCGCATTCAGGGCAGATGCGCCGGCGGGTGGTCCGCTCGATGATCGTTTCGTCAGCGTTGGTAACCCAGAGGATGAAGTCGATATTCGTGTCCTGCTCCTCGACGAGTTGGAGGAGAAAATGAGCCTGGTCCTTCGTCCGGGGGTAGCCGTCGAGCACCTGACCGCGGTAGTCCCGCTCGGCGAAGGCCGCCTTGAACAGCTGGTTGGTGATGGAATCAGGAACGAACAGGCCGCGCTCGACGAAGTACTTGGCCTTCAAGCCAAGGATGACATTGGTATCCTCGGTATCAAGGGCATCCATAATCTCGTCGTCGGAGACAAATGCACTCTTTGTTTCATCCCAGAACTGTTCCAGGGAGCCGTCGTAGCCGTAGACATCAAAGGCCGCCAGGTAACTGCGGAACATGTTACCCGTGGAGAGCTGTTCAAGGCCATAGTGTTCGACGAGGACGTCGATGCGGGGCTGCTTGCCGGCACCGCTCTTGCCGGCGACGATGACGTTGGTCAGGGTATCTGGTAGAGGCATTGGAGGTGTATGGCCACCGGCGTATAATAATGTGTAGGTGATAGATAAAAAGAACACAACATACGAACCGTCAAACGATGGCTGGTCTCATACGGATTCATCGGCACCACGGAGCGCGATGAAGATGTCTTCGTGCATCTGTCAGACGTCAACTCGGGTATGCCGCTCAAGGAGGGACAAAAAGTCACCTTCGAGATAGAGGATGAACCCAAGGGACCTAAAGCCGTCAACGTGGACATCGTCGAGGAATAATTAGCCCATCATGTCCAGGAGGAAGGCCCGCCATCGCTGCCGCATCGTCGCTGCAGAGAGATGCACATAGCGGCACATGTCATCCCCGTCATAGATGGTGAGATGTTCACCGGATACGTCTCCGAGGTACAGGTGAGGTACGTCTCCCAGGGCTGACTCGAAGGCCTCCATTGCCTCTTTTTTGACCTCCACCACCCACCGGGTATTAGACTCGGAAAACAGTTTCACGTCCGTCCGAAGGTCATTCATGCCATACAGGCAGAGCTCCGCCCCTGTACCGCTCATCGCCATCTCAGCCAGGCAGACCGCCAGCCCCCCGGCGGAGACATCATGGCAGGCAGCCACGTATCCCTTCTCGATAGCGGAACGCACCGCATCCATGCTGGTTTGCAGTCGGGATGCATCTGTCCGGGGTACTCTTCCACCGCTGTATCCCTGCAGCCGGTAATACGCGCTTCCCCCCAGCTCCCGTTCAGTGTCACCGATGAGGTACACGGGATTGCCCTCCTGTTTGAACGGCGTAGTGACACAGCGCCGCACGTCGTCAACGATGCCGATGCCCATCAACGTCGGAGTCGGCGGGACAGCCCCGGTAGGCGTCTCGTTGTACAGGCTGACATTGCCGGAGATAAAGGGAAGATGCAGTGCGCGGGCCATCTCTCCCAGGCCCCGCGTGGCCTCATGGAGTTCCCCCATCCGCTGGGGTTTCTGCGGGTTACCAAAGTTGAGGCAGTCTCCGATGCTGTCCGGGCGAGCGCCCACCGCGGTGAGATTGCGGCAGACCTCGTCCACAGCAGCACGGGCGCCATGATACGGGTTGAGCGTCATATAAAACGGGTTGACATCAGCGGTGACGGCCAGACCGCGATATACATTACGGAGCGGTTTGACCACGGCTGCATCGCCATGTGTCTGCCATCCCACCGGGCCCTGCAAGGGTTTGCCGGTAGTGCATCCGCGCACCTCGAAATCATACTGCCGGATGACCCAGCAGCGTGTGGCTATATCAGGCAACGAGAGAAGCGAAAGCAGTGTTTCATTGAGATCATCGGGCAATTCAAACGACGGGTCAGATGTCTCGCGGTCCGGGGGCGCCTCCCAGGGACGCTGGTAGCACGGCCCCGACACCTGGAACCTGAGATCGAGCTCTCCGATACGCTGACCGTGATACCACAGCCGGACGAACGGCTCCTCGATGACCTCGCCCACCTCCACCGCCTCGACGTCCCACTGCTCGAAGATATCGAGGACCGCATCCACGTTTTCCGGGCGGATGACGAGCATCATGCGCTCCTGGGATTCGGAGACCCATATCTCCCAGGGTTCCATGTCCGCTTCCTTCAACGGGATTCGGTCCAGCTGTATCTCGGCGCCGTAGCCAGCCTCATAGGCCAGCTCGCCGCATACACAGGAGAGACCCCCACCACCCATATCCTTCATACCCTCCACCAGGTCAGCCTCGACGCATTCCAGGCAGGCATGGATGAGCGGCTCCTTGGTGATCGGGTCGCCCAGCTGCACCGCTGAAATCGACTCCTCCTCAGATTCCTCATGCAACTCCTCGGATGCGAACGTGACCCCGTGGATGCCATCCCGGCCGGTCTTGCCGCCAGCATAGATGTACACGTCACCGGGCCGCTCCACCCGGCTGTGCGTCAGATGCCGCTTCTCGACGATGCCGATGCAGCCCACGTTGACCAGGCAGTTGCCCACGTAGCCCTCATGGAAGCACACCTGGCCTGCCACCGTCGGGATGCCGATGCGGTTGCCGTAGTCCCGGATGCCCTCCACCACGCGCTTGAACAGATACCGCGGATGCTTGACGCCCGGTGGCAGCTTCTCCTGCGCATAATCAAGCGGACCGAAAAACAGCGGGTCGATCAATGCCACCGGTTGCGCGCCCATACAGAGCACGTCGCGGACGATGCCGCCGATGCCGGTAGCGGCGCCGCCGTAGGGCTCGATGGCCGATGGATGATTATGTGACTCCAGGGCTGCAACGTAGTAGTAATCATCGTCGAACTCGATGACACCGGCATCTTCGCGGGCCACGATGCGGTCTTCCTCGATGCCGTAGACATGCTGCTGGAGCACCGGCGTCGACGACTTGTAGCAGCAGTGCTCGCTCCACGCCTGGCCGAGGGCTTGCAGCTCCAGGTCCGTGGGGCGGCGTTCCTGTCGCGCGAAATAGTCCTTAATGCGTCGCATCTCGTCGAGACTCAACGCGAGCCCCATCTCCCGGCTTATCTCCCTGAGTTGCTCGTCATCGGCATTGAAGATGTCAACCAGGTACACGGCACCGTCTTTCTCGAAGAGATGGTCAGTCATCGGCTTCCTCGTGGAGCTCGATTGCATAATCGTGTATGACGGGGTTGGTGAGCAGCCGCTGGCACATCGCCTCAACCCGGCTGTACACGTCGCCTTCGTCGTCGCCTGCTACCGTGAGGCGTATGACCTTGGCAACGCGGACGCCATCCACCTCGTCGAAGCCCAGGAGATGCAATGCCTTGAGGATGTTGTTTCCCTCTGGATCCGATATACCCTTTTTTAACTGGATTTCTACCCGTGCGGTAAACATGATATCTATGCGGAGAGCGCGTTCACGTGGTGACACTCGGGGCAGGTATACTTGAGGGGTCGCTCGCCGGTGTCATGTATCTCGAAGACGTTCTCGCAGCGTTCACACTGCACGTTCTTGCGTACACCGGCAGCCATCTGTTTCCGGAGAGCGCCGCTCTGTCCACAGTTTGGACAGGTATACTTGAGCGGGCGGGCCCCGGTATCCGAGATGGTGAAGACCGTATGACAGTCACTGCACATCACCTTGGTGGTAACGGCGAAGACCAGCTTGATGCCCTCACTGCGGGGTTTCCTCCGGGGAGCCGTGAGGTACAGGTACAGCTCGGCCAGGAAAAACACCGCGAAGAGAATGATGCCAATGATAGCCCACCATTGCAGGGACAGCGGCATGTCCGTACCGGACAAGATGTATCCCTGGTCCTGGAGCACCACTATCATGAGCCATATGAAATAAAGCACGGAGATAAAGGTGATGACAGCAGCCCCACGTACCCGCTTCTCTTCCATGTTCAAAGTTATTGAATGTGTATATATAAATATTTGTGGCTCCACTATTCCGTGGTCTCTATTGTGCAAAGAGCACAACAGGATTTAGTGATGATTGGCGTGACCTCGATTAGAAAAATTTCCAGATAGTCTTTTCCTGTATCCCGTAATCGCCAGTGCTATCACGAGCGATGGCAGCAATGCTGCACTCCCCGAAGGCTAGCCCTTCAAACCGCCAGGTATATGG
>JBNGDQ010000079.1:0-6363 GCA_049975285.1 Thermoplasmatota archaeon | reverse complement strand
TCTGTTGATAGCCCGCCACTTCAAGATGGAATTCCGACCAACTCCCATATTTATGGCCAGGATAGATACTTCCCCGCTCAATCCTATGAAATAGCAGGGGTGTACGGATATCGGGGGTACTCCATACTGGTTTTGAATGTGCTTCCCGTGCAATATAATCCAGTTGCTGGTATGCTACGCTACACCCCCCACCTGGACATCACCATCACCACGGCTGATGGTAGCAGTTGGGGTGGTGAAAATCTTTACCGGGGAACACCTGAGGATATAGCCGCTGTAGCGGACATGGTGTGCAATCCTTCCCTGCTCAAGGAATACCGGGTTTTTAATGAAGTCCAGGATGCTAGTTTCAGGGAAAAGCCCGGACACCGGGATTTTACTGGGACAGAAGACCCTGCCCGTATTCCGGTTCACCGCATTTATGATGAAACCCAGGGAACCGTGTCCACCATCTGGGACGATGATGAGATAACTATTAGTGTTCCACCCTCGGGGGCGCCGGTGGGCAGCACCGCGCATTATGATTATGTCATTATTACCACTGATTACCTGGCGAGCTATACTGGCTCAAACAGTTTTTATGATTTGATTAGCTCCAAGATCGATAAAGGATTGTCGGCAACCATGGTAACTGTAGAGGATATCACCAGTAATTCCTCTTTCTGGGATGTCAATCCCGTTTTCAACGATACACAGGCCCAGATACGCAACTTTATCCGACATGCCTATCTGAACTGGGGAACTGAATACGTGTTGCTGGGCGGGGATTCTGATGATGGCAGCCCGGTGGTTCCGGCGCGTGATTTATATGTTGAGTCGTGGAGTGGAGGATATACTGAATATATGCCTTCAGATTTGTACTACGCCTGCCTGGATGGCAATTACAACTGGGACGAAGACCAACGATGGGGCGAACCCACTGATGGGGACAGCGGTGGTGACGTAGACCTCATGGCCGAGGTGTACGTGGGGCGTGCTCCTGTCCAGTCTCACCAGGAAGTAGCAAACTTTGTTATGAAGACGTTATGGTACGAAAACAGCAGTCACCCCTATCTGAGAGACGTATGTATGGCCGGAGAATTGCTATGGAGTGATCCCACGTGGGGAGGCGATTATATGGACGAACTGATCAATGGGTCCTGTGCCAATGGTTACTGTACCGTGGGGGTGCCTGGCGATTTGTACAACATCTCTACCCTGTACGACCGTGATTGGCCGGGGAACAACTCCTGGCCCAAATCAGAAATAATTCAATACATGAACGACGGCACGCACATGATTAACCATCTGGGGCATGCCAATTCCGGCTATGTTATGAAAATGTACAATTCAGACGCCGATGCACTCACCAATACTGAGTTTTTCTTTGCCTACTCTCAGGGCTGCATTGCAGGCGCTTTTGATGACAACGATTGCATTGCGGAGCACTTCACGGTAAAAACTGGCCATGGAGCCTTTGCGGTTATTATGAATGCACGCTACGGCTGGGGTGTACACGCAAGTACGGACGGTGCTTCTCAACATTATCACCGGGAATTTATTGATGCCATCTACAACGAAAGCCTCCCCGAGTTGGGACGGGCCAACCAGGATTCAAAAACCGACAATCTGTGGCGGATAAACGGGGACTGTATGCGATGGTGCTGCTATGAATTGAATCTGTTTGGCGATCCGGAGATTGCCATCAAGCCTGCCTATATTCCGGAGGTAGACGTGGGTGTACAGGCCATTAACGACCCTGTTGGCTATAACTGCTTGGGATATTATACTGTTAATGCCACCATCAAAAACTATGGTAACACCAGCCAGACGTTCAATGTGACCTGCCAGATTTACAACACTACTACCTGGACGGAGGTGTACAACGATACCAATCAGCTCACCCTCGCCTCAGGGAATTATGCCACCACGGAATTCACCCCGGCTTGGCATGCCGACACGGAAGGAGATTATGCTATCACGGTGTGGACCAATCTCTCCGGTGACGAGGTTCCCGGCAATGACCTCAAGAATGCCACTGTCTACATGTACAATATAAGCGATGTGGGAACCGTTTACATACATTATCCCTATGACATTATTACCATTGGGAACTGCTCTGTGAATGCTACGGTGGCCAATTTCGGCACCCTAAACCAATCCCTGGTACCCGTCAACTGCTCTATTTACAATGTAACTCAGCAGACCTTCTTTTTGGACGACATGGAGTCGGGTTCTAACGGCTGGACAACACTGGCTACATCGGGCAGCGACCTGTGGCATCTGTCCAATCAGCGGAGCAACTCTCCATCTACGGCGTGGTACTGTGCCAATGAATCAACTGGCGAATATGAGGACGACATGCTTAACTTCCTCATTTCTCCGGCAATAAATCTTTCCGGTGCCTCTGGTTCAATGGTTTCGTTTGCTACCTGGTTTGACCTCGAAATGAGCTGGGATTATGGTTATGTGTGTGCCAGCCCTGACAACAGTACATTCTACATATTGAAAGAATATACCGGAAACTCTGGGGGCTGGATGACAGATAGTGTAGACGTCACTAGCTGTATCAACGAGACCACCGGCTTAGTCAACATCGGTTTTGTCATGTATACCGACGGTTCCGTCCAGTGGTATGATGGATGGTTCATTGACGACGTTGAAGTATATACGTTATCGCCCCATGTTTTGCAGTATTCTGACGAGATACCGGTAAATCTTACGACTGGGGAATACAGGGATATAGAGTTTGCTGCTTGGGATGCCAGCCCCGGAATGTATATTGTTGATGTTACTTCCAACTTGACGGGCGACGAAAACACAGGCAACGATGCTGCCTCAAGATTATTCCAGGTGCTTCCCGACCAGGTGTATGTGGATGATGACTTTAACGTTTCCACTCCCGGGTGGGGAGTCTATAATTTCAGCAGTATCCAGGATGCTATCGACAATGTTGCACCGGGGGGACGCGTGTTTGTGTTCAATGGTACCTATGGGGAAAACGTGATGGTCTACCAACCAGTGAATATAACCGGGGAAAGCATGGCTGGTGTGACCGTCCAGGCAACGGGGGGATCAGCTTTTTCCATCCAGTCAGATTTCGTTACCCTAGACAACTTTGCTGTTTCTTCAGATTATGGAACTGTTATCTATGCCGATTACTCACAAAACCTCCTGTTGAGCCGTATAAACGTTGCAAACTGGAACTATGTTGACATCTATTCTTGTTCTGTAACCGTTAGAGACTCCTCTTTGAGATATCTTGACTGCTATAATTCTGTACTAAATCTGTTTAACAACACGGTTTATTACATATGGCTGGATTATTCTTCAGGCACTATTGCCAACAATTCTGTTGTATACTATTGTAGAGTCTGGGCATCTTCGTACAATCAGATAGAGAACAATTCTTTTGGCCAAGGAATTTGGCTCGAGGGATACATGCTGGAGCACTATCTGCATACCATCCAGAACAATGATGTCAACGGTAGGCCCCTGTATTATTACGTGAGCCAGTCGGACTTGCTAGTCTCTGATAATGATATTGGTGAAATAATTTTGGTGGACTGTTACAACGTGAGCATCACCGATTCCGTCATCTACGATGCAGGTATAGAAGTCGCCTTCAGCGACGAGATTACTATAGACTACACTATATTGCAGAATGTTTACCGAGGAGTTTTTGCAAGCACGGCTTCAACCAACATTCTCATAGACAACAACACCATTCAACCATGGCAATATGGCGTCTATACGTTTTCCAATACCAATGAATACCCCATATATAACCTCACTATTACCCACAACGACATAACCTATGCTTCCTATGGATGCTGTATTGGCCATGCTAGCCATACAACACTCATCAGAAACAACAATATATCAGATGGCTACATTGGTGTGTACCTTCGATATGGGGTTTATAACATAGACATTGTAGGGAACAACTTGGATTTTAATGATTACGGTATACGGGTATATGGCTACGACTGGGCACCGGTCTTTAACAGCACCATAACCCTGAACACCATATCCAATAGCTACCAATACGGCATCTACTTGTATCAGAGCTATGGCAACCGCATCTATCATAACAACTTCTTTGGCAACAGCCAGCAGGTCTATGATGCTGGTGGCAGCCTCTATAACATATATGAATTCTTTGATGGAACGTGGCTATGGACCCATTTAATTGGTGATGGTGAATGGAGTTGGAGCTATGATGGCTACAGCAGAATATTTTTAGATGACCCCTCCTATACTCCTGGCACACCGGGTCCAGAAGATCATTGGCTGAACAAAACTCTGGATCTTTCAAGTGCTGGGGACACTGTAACTGTCGAATTCTCCCTTGATTATGATGGAACAGCTCATACCTACTGGTTTACAGTGACAAACGGCACTATTACCAAGAACTTCCCCATTGTGTTCACTTTACCCCCGGGCAACTGGAGCTGGGGAGGTACTGAAACCTTTAGCTTTGACATCTCTGAGTTTGCTGGACAGTCAGATGTTACAATCGGATTCCATGTCAACCATACCAGCGATGGCAACGAATGGTTTGAGCAATGGTGGCTGTATGTTAACAGCACCAACATATGGCACGATGGCTATCCCAGCGGTGGCAACTACTGGAACGACTTTGACGAACCAGGGGAGGGTGCCTACGACAATTACCACGGACCCAATCAGGATTTGCTGGGAAAAGACAGGATAGTTGATGGTGGATCCCTGAATCCCTATATCATCCCTCCAGTCAATGTCAGTGACATTTATCCATTAACTCATCCCTGGGGATCAATTCCTCCTGTAGCTAATTTCACCTATTTGCCATCTCATCCGACCATTTTTGATACCATTGAATTCAACGACACGTCATTAGACCTTGATGGTACCATTGTCAACTGGACCTGGGACTTTGGAGATGGCAACAGCAGCTATGACCAAAATCCCACTCATGCCTACGGCAGTAAGGGAACCTATACGGTCAATTTGACGGTAACTGATGACGATGCCCTGACTGACACCGTTTCTCTCTATGTTACCGTGGCGAACCTGCCGCCCACCGCGAATTTCAGTTACACGCCGCCCCAGCCTACCACTGCAGATACCATTGAATTCAACGACACATCGTTCGACCTGGACGGCAGCATTGTCAACTGGACCTGGGATTTCGACGACGGCACATACAGCTATGAGCAAAATCCTACTCATAAATATTCTAATTCTGGTGTGTACGAGGTAACCCTTACCGTTTGTGACGACGACTACGAATATGATAGCCTCAATCGACTTATTTCGGTCATCAGCGGCGACTGGAACTACTGGAGTAACTCCCCGCATATGTACAGCATGAACGAGGGCAACGTGGGCATCGGCACCGACAGCCCCACCGACAAGCTGCATGTCAATGGTAGTTTCCGGGTGGAGAGCAATCCTATGACGCATTTGTTTTTTGTGGATGCTAGTACTGACCGTATTGGGATTGGGACGGGTAGTCCTGCAGCTACACTTGATGTCCAAGGGGGTATCCGCTCGTTGAATGGCTTGCAGGTTGACAACAACCAACTCACCGGCATATTCAACACGCAGTCAAACCGGGGACTTACCTTCTCCGGGGGCAGCAACGCCGCTGACGGAGCACGCTATCAGGCCTACGGTGGCACCCACAGCACCTATCCCGGTCTCTGCCTGTTCGACTTCGGCAGCCAAAGCCACGACATCACCACCGACACCACCTTCCGCATGCGGTTCAGGAGCGCCAGCGGCGGCAACACCGACGTGTTCCATGTCTATGGACGCTACGACACCAGCCTGGCTAAAAACGTCTGCAGCATGGTTATCAATCCCACTAAACTCGACTACGATTTCCGTGTCGCCGGCACCACTACCACCCACCTGCTGTTCGTGGATGCCAGCAGCAACTATGTGGGTATTGGTACCAGTACTCCTCAGCGTGCTCTCCACGTCAACGACGTGATGCGACTGGAACCGCGGGCAACCTTCCCATCCAGTCCCGATGATGGGGATCTCTGTGTGGTGGGTAGCGAGGGCAGCTACCACATATACTGCTATCTCAACAGCAACTGGCGGCAACTAGACTAACACCCTTCTCTCCTTCTTTTTCTCCCTTTTTCATTTTAAATATCTGAATAGCAAAACACAAACCCCAAATTTGGTAAATATTAATCAAAATATTCATTATACACTTACAAAATGGTAGAACCAAATGCACAAAATAGATTTATGCTTTTAGTATAATCCAGTAATGGCTACAGGAGGCATAAAATGAAAAAAATAGGTAAAATACTAGGTATTACCGTTAACAGGAAAAAAATAAAAGCTGTTGCCACCACCTTTCTGCTGCTGGCGATGCTGGGCTCT
>JBNGDQ010000078.1:0-6405 GCA_049975285.1 Thermoplasmatota archaeon | reverse complement strand
GCGGCGCCACGTCCGTTGTCTGGTCTCCATGCAGCGAGAAAAAGAACAGGGTGACGTCGTCGCTGTCCTCTCCCTGATCGTGCAGCCACTCGAAGGGCTCGGTGAGTATCGCGCTCCGCGTTGCGTCATCTTGCAAAAGGTGGTATATGTTGTCTTCCTGCCATCCATGAGAAATGAGCGTATTACAGAGGTCGTCGACGGTGCGGGCGTCACGACGAGGTTCCCCGGCAGCTATGATGACAGCGCGGTAGACCGGGGCTCCATCTCCAAGCCGAGCTGTCTCCATCGCTGGGTCCTGCACACCTGAGGAAATCACCGGAGTGCAGCCGGCGGTCAACAACACCGTAATGGTCGTTAGAATGAGGAGGGACCGCGTGACGGCAGCCTGCACCATGTCTGCTCATCGGGGAGCGATACATTAATCTTTGCTCCGTGGCACTGTACCGACCAGCTGTACAGCAAACCGCTGAGCCTGTGCTATGTCTCCGTCATTGGGCCTGTTTTTGTGGATACCGCCGATGAACCTGAGGAGACCATAGGTGTCATGACCCCGGCAGGCGTATTCATCCACGATGGCGAAGCCCTTCCGGCGGAGGTGACGACGGAGCGAGCGATGCCACAGCCAGCCGGGACCGATGCCGCTCGTGGAGAAGAGAAACGCACGCTTGCCCGGCATCGCTGGCAGCTCGTCGGCCAAGTGTAGCAGGTCGCGGTGATGCCGCCAGAAATAGATACCTGAGCCAAATCCGACGAGGTCCGCCGCGGCGATGTCATCAACCGACGTCTCCCCAGGTTGTTTCAGCGTCGCGTCGAGCGCTCCAGCCATCGCCGTCGCGATGCGTTTGGTATTGCCATGGTGTATAGAGGTATAGACGATGAGGCAGTCCGGTGCCATATATCTGGTGAAACCAGCCCGTATTAAAAAAGATGTGGCCAGCCTGATAAAGGTTTAAAAACAATCCCGAGTTTATGGAATGGAGGCTGGCAATCCATGTCATTTGTACATAAACTGGTATGTATCGCCGTGCTGGCTGCACTGATAGCACCCGTCCAGGCGGGCATGCCGCAGATACCCGCCCGGGAGGCATCCACCACGGGAGTGCTAACGGATAACGATACGCTCTACGTCGGCGGTGACGGTCCCGGCAACTACTCCACGATACAGGCAGCCGTCGATGCTGCAGGAGATGGAGACCGGGTTTATGTATACGCGGGCGACTATCGGGAAACCGTTCACATCCCTGTAAGGATAACATTGACCGGCGAAGACAACACCGCAACGATGATAAATGGCAGTGAGAACGGCGACGTCGTCACCGTACAGGCAGACAACGTAACCATTTCAAACCTTGCCGTGATAAACGGGGGCAGCGATGACCATGACTCGGGCATCCGCCTGCAGTCAGACGGCAACGTCATACAGGGCTGCATCATCCGGGACAACGGCCGGGAGCGTTACTGCTACGAGCAGGGCGGCCTGTACCTCGATGAAAGCCATGGTAACCGGATCCTGGACAACGAGATATACGGCAACCGGGAAGCCGGCATCTATCTGCATCACAGCACCGGCAACGTCATCGTGGGCAACCACATCCATGACAATACCTTTATCGCCTTCGTGTTCAATGCCTCCGCGAACAACACCATCGCGGGAAACGACCTGCATGACAACTACTGCTGCATGACCTACTGGCCGTACTCGACGGGCAACAGCATCGTGGGCAACCACATTTACAGCCACCCGGGCTGCGGGATGGCCTTCAAGGCCTACTCGGATGGCAACATCGTGCGCTACAACATCCTGGAGGACAACCGGGAATGGGGCGTCATGCTCGGGATGGGGCCAACTATGCATAACACGGTCGAGTACAACCGCATCCATGGCTCGACGGGCGGCCCGGCGGACTGGTATGAGGGCTCCGGCATCGTGGCCAGCTACGCCTATCTGAACACCATCCGATATAACAACCTGGCGAATAATAACCACGACGTATGGCTCGAGAACTCGTTCCTGAACAGCTGGCGCGGCAACCACTGGGCAGACCACACTGGCGGCGTCAAAGTCATCCAGGGCAGCCTCTACTGGCCCACAAAACCAGATCTCCGGATACCCTGGTTCACCGTGGACTGGCAGCCAGCCGCAGCGCCCTACGACCTCGACGATGTTACCCTGGCCGTGATGGACACCAACCACGGCGCCATGGTGCTCGCCCTGGAACATGAAAAGATGCCCATCACGACAAACAATTTCATCCGGCTCGCCCGGGATGGCTTCTTCGATGGACTGGTCTTCCACCGCGTCATCGACGACTTCGTCATCCAGGGCGGCGGCTACACCCCCGACGGCACCCGCGTGGAGAGCCCCTATGGACCCATCGAGCTGGAGACACATCCAGACGTCCTCCACGTCGATGGAGCCATCTCCATGGCGCGGACCAGCGACCCGGACAGCGCTACCAGCCAGTTCTTCGTCTGTGACGAGGCACAGCCCCACCTGGACGGCAGCTATGCAGCCTTCGGTAAAATCGTGGGCAGCATGGCACCACTGCGCTCCATCGCCTCGGTGGACACCACCTTCAAGCACGGGATGCAGGACTGGCCCGTCAACGAGGTCATCATCCGGAGCGTAAGAATCCTGAACTAGGAAGCCTCAACATCCTCAAAAATATCCTCAATGCTTTTATGTCAGCCGGCGTTATATGCATGCAATGGGGGATGAAGCGAGCACCACGCGGCGGGGCGGGCAGCTCTCCATCACGGTGGACGGGGCTGCATCCAACTCGCGGCGCGGGCGGAACGGCGCCGGCATCGTCATCGAGCTCAACGGAGCCGTTATCGCAGAGATATCCGAGGAGACCGGCCTGGGGACCAACAACGAGGCAGAGTACAAGGCCGTCATCCGGGGGCTCGAGGAGGCCATCCAGCTGCACAAAGACGGCGTCGCCTACGACAGCGTCGACGTCAACAGCGACAGCCGGCTGGTCATCCATCATCTGACCGGCCAGTGGGTCGTCCAGGCAGTCCACCTCCGGGCGCTCTACATCCGGGCGGAGGAACTCGTACTCTACCTTGGCCTGCTGGGCAAAGAGGTATCATTCAACAACATCCTCCGGACCCGTACCCGTCGAGCGGACGAGCTCGCCGGCGTGGCCATTGGACGCAGCGGGAGCACCGAAGACGTCATCTATACGCCCCGTAAACTATACTAACCAGCTGGCGGCTATACCCCGTGATGACCGAGGAAAAAGAAAAACCTCCGCAGAAGTTCTGCCCCAACTGTGGCTCCAGCAACATCGACTGGACGCTGCCTCATACCTGGTCCCAGTGGCACTGCCGGGACTGCGACTACATCGGCGCGTTGATCGTCGAGGATGGCCGCATTGCCGACCACCTCCAGCAGGAATACCAGAAGCGCCGGGAGAAAGACGACGACTAGCGGCAAAGCTTTTTTAGCGCCCAGCTGTATCGAGAGACATGGCACATTACCAGACGAAGCATGGCTACAACGACGACGAAGTCATCAGTGCTCTGCAGAAGGACATCCGGCGGGGCCACGAACAGCAGGCGATGCACTGGGCGCTCGAGCTCGGTGAGGAGGGCAAAAGCGGTTTCGGGCAGCTCGCCAGCCGGCTGACCGTCATCGCCTACGAGGACGTCGGCCTCGGCGACCCCGCGGTGGTGCAGCAGGCCTGCCACGCGATACAGGACATGCGCGACATGTACCGCAACGGCTGGGGAGAATGGCGGATGACGCTGGCCTACATCGTCCTGCTGCTGTGCCGCAGTCAGAAATCCCGCATCAGCTGTCACTTCCTGCAGGTAGCCCGGCATCGATGGGAGACTACCTCACCGGACATCCCGGACTACGCGCTGGACATGCACACCTCAGCCGGCGCCCTCCAGGGTCGAACCCGGGGAAGCCGGAAGGGCATCCAGCATTTCATCGAGGAAGGCGAACGGCTCGACAACGAGAGCGCCATTGAAGACGTCTATCGACGGGAAGCGCAGGACCTACTCCGGCAGCGGATGAAAAACCGGTAGCAGCTATCCATACAGCGGGGGATGCGCCGCCTGGGGCTCCATGTCTGCCTGCGCCTGCTTGGTCTTGGCTACGAGCTGTGCATACTGCTCCTCCAGCTGGTCGGCGCTCTCTACCAGGGAGCTGGTATCGATGTCCAGGTCCTTGTAGGCGGCAAAGATGGTGAGGAGCTTGGCGGCCGCCCGGGGATCCGGCAGCTGCGGGGTTCCCTCCGCCAGCATGCCGATGGCTTCGATGCCCTGCTGCTGAGCCTGTAGAAGCAGCGAGCTGGAGATACCAGCGATGGCGCCGCGTTTGATGAGCTCGATGCCTGCCTTCGAGGCTTTCTCTGCGGCATCATGGCTGCTCACGATAGCCCAGACCTTGTTGTCCTCTTCGGCGTCCTCCCGCTCTTGGATGCCATCGAAGACGATGGCCTCCGTGACACCGTTTTCCCGGGCGAACTCGATGATGCGCTCCGCGACCTGAGCTGTCAATACAGGCGGGATCACCATGTCGGACTTGGCCAGCAGCATGCCTGCTCCAGCGAAAATCCTGACCGGTCGGCGGGGGATGCCATCGAAGACGACCGCTGTCGGCGGGAACTGGTCGCAGTCCAGGGAGGCAACCTGCTCTAACTCCAGGGTATTGATGAGCTGCTCGGAGGCCATGCCGCCGATGAGACCCATGCCCGGAAACCCTGCTACCAGGTATTCGACATCCGGCATCTCGCGGTCCGCTATGAATTCAAAACACGCATCTGGCATGATATCAAGTATCAATATCCCGTCGGGCTATTTTTATCTTTCCACTATGGCGAGGGATATCCGCCTATCTGGAGGCTGGGGTCTCCGAAGAGGGCGAGCTCCTGCACCATTTTTGCATCTATCGCATTGGTTTGACCGAAGGTAGAGATGTAGCTCGTGAGAGTCTGACCGAAGGCCTCCCCGAGAACCCGATGGCCTTCCTCGCCGTACTGGCGGAAGAACTCCGGGAATACCCAGCATCCGGTATCCGGCACGAATGCTTCATCGAATGAGCCGGGCCCGAGCGCCGTGCAGCCGATGGTGGCGATGGCCCCGCTGCGGGGCACCTTGGTGAGCCACCAGCTCCAGCATTCCGGCGTGGGGTAGAAGCCCGTCCAGACCCGGTTCCATCCAAATATAGAGTTCAGCAGCGTGACGTTGAATTGACTGTTGTGGCAGCCCATGACCGCCACGATGGGCAGCTTATCCGTATTGTCGATGTTATCCATGGGGAATACGGGCAGGCCAAGGTTGATGGGCTGCAGCCCGATCTCAGCTGACCGGCTGAACCCGCCGGGCATACCGGGCATGTTGACGATCATCGTGCTGGGGCTGGCATGCCCGAAAAAGAAGGCGAAGCCACAGCCCTGCTGGAGGGTATCAAGCACGTCGGATTGCGAAGTGAAATTGCCGTTGGACGCCCAGAGAAAGATCTTCTCAAAGGTATCAGGCATGTAGTAGAATGCGCCGGCTCGGCCACCACCCACCTGGCGGTTCCCGGTCGTCCATTCACAGTCACAGTAGCTCCGTATCTCGTTTTTCTGCTGACGGAATACCTCGTCTCCGTTCTCGTTTTCCACCCAGGCCCGGATGTCTGTATGGAATCCATAGGGACGCGGGTCGTATGATTTCCCCCGGATGTGCATAACGCCGTCGATGTACGTGACGTTGGCCCATAGATAGCCCATGTACGCTGCGGAGGGGGTAAAGTCTACATCAGTGGAGCCCAGGACGTCACCGTCTGATGGCGAGGTTATCTCCGCGATTGCCGGACCGGGATAGCTGTCGATACGGAGATGGTCATCCTCGGAAAAGCTGAGCGAGGACTCCTGCTCCAGGTCAACGGTGACCGTGACCTCGTCAATCGGCCCCCATTCCCCCGTGATGTTGCTGCGGCTCTGCGCATAGATGGTGTACTCGCCGGCGGGCAGCCCGGTGACCTCCCACTGGATGTCCAGGTCCTCCTGATCCTGGAGGCCATCGCCTGCCACGGCGACGATGCGCTTGAACCAGTCGCTGCCATGGGCGGTACTCTCATAGGTGATGATCTTTTCCACGCATGCCTGCACCTCTCTGCTGTTTCTGCAGGGCAGCCGCCCCACGAAGACATCCGGATAGAGATCGATGACGTCATCCTGCACACCGGGACGGTCTCTCGCCCCGATGATGCCATCCTGGTTGGAATCCCAGTCATCGAATACACCCCCAGCCTTGTAGACGTCAGCAAAGTAGAGATCGCAGGGGAATCCAGGGTCACCGCCATAGGAGTCATACATGTTGGAGTACCGGACCGGGACGTGCCAGTCCGCCGCCCCATAGTTGGGTGTATCCCGGGCGGCGCCATATATGAGGGACTGGAGA
>JBNGDQ010000077.1:0-6455 GCA_049975285.1 Thermoplasmatota archaeon | reverse complement strand
ACCGTGATGGCTGCCACGTTGAGCTCAGGGCTGCGCTTCCCTATCTGGCGGAGCGCCCAGCTGACCGCTTTTTTCACGTACCGCCGAGCGTCATCAGCTTCCTGCCGGACAGCGGCAAGACATTCCTGGAAAAACTCCTTGTCTTTGCTGGTGTGATGGATGGCAAGCGTGGCCATCAGCACGTAGCCAGCTCGCTTCACGAATTCCTCCCGGCGGCGGCTCCACTCCAGGGCGATGCGCTCCACTCCAGATGTCTTTCTGAACAGGTTCATGCAGCACTGGTCGCATATCTCCCAGCCATCGAACAAGGCAGCCCAGTCCTCCATCTGCGCCCGCGTGACAGCTCCGGGCTCGTCTATCAGACTGGCCAGGATGCGGGTCTCCCTGATATCGATGGCCCAGAGCGCTGTCGCCAGCTCATGGTTCCGGCCAACGTCCTTGGCAATCATGCGGAGCTCCGGCATACGAACACCATATGCCCGGCCAGTGATGCCGAAGCGCTTCATGCCGTCAATATTTTCCTCGCTTTGAAGTGCCTCCAGTCGGGCGATGATGTCCCTGCACCGGCGAGCCGTGGACATGCTACAGGAGGTGAAAGCCGACATCCATCTGAACGATGTCGCTGTCATCGGGGCCTACGGCCACGGCCGTCACCTGGTGGTTCCAGAGTAGCGGCTGCCGGCAGGTCCACTCGTAGGGTGCCTCCCGGTCGACATGCTGCTCGCTGCCGTCAAGGAAAAACGTGACCTCTTCCACCGAGCCGGTAGCCTGGACGGTAAATGTCAGCTGCCCGAATCCCAGTACGAGGCCGCGGTCCAGCGTGAGCAGTGGTGCTCCCAGGAGATACAGGGTATCCCGGCGCGGCGACGTAAACGATGCCTGCATACCCGTGCAGGTGTTAGCCAGCGTCGCTAGGCTGCCGGCGACGAGCCGTGCGATGCGGGTAACGTAGACAGTATTCACCCGGTCGATGGTATCATTCGGGGTATGAAACCGGTCGTTGTACTCGTATTCCTCCAGCTGCAGCGCCTCGTAGCCGTAAGCGAGAAACGAGTTATGGTCGCTGTAACCGGTATTCGGCAGCCGCACCGGTGTTATCGCTAGCTCTGGATACGCGGCAGCAACCTTGTCCAGTGCTTCGCCAAGCCAGGCCGACGATGCCTCCTCATATACGATGACCTTGTGAGCCCCGCTGCTGGTTTCATTGTGCCCGATGCCGTCAAGGTTGAACACGCCCGTGATAGGCTCGTCAGCCCGGTACATATCCCGGGCATAGGAGAGGCTGCCCAGTGTTCCCTGCTCCTCCCCTGAGAACAGCACGAAGCGGATGGATGTATTGAACGCATGACCACTGAAGGCATGGGCCATGGCCAGCGCGGCCGCCACGCCGGAACCATCATCATCGGCACCCGGAGACGTGGGAGCGCTATCGTAATGAACGGACACAACGAGCATGTCTCCGTTCTCCTGCACGCCGGGGAGGGTGGCAACAATGTTCTGGCCCTGGTAGCCGCCCCGATTCCAGTCGTGCATGGTCACCTGGCAGCCCGCCGCGGTGAGTTCCCCGGCAAGGTACTGTCTGAGCTTCTCGCAGGCATCTGACCCCGTAACGTGCGGGCCATAGCTCTGGATTGCTTCTATATAGCTCCTGATGGCGCTTTCATTGACTCGATTCATCACCGCCTCGATTGCGGTGGACGATGTAGCAGTTGCCTCACCCTGGAGACCAATTGAGACTCCGGCTCCCAGGAGTATGCCGACGGTCAGGATGACATAAAAAACATGGTTTCTTGAGACTGTATACATGGATGCCAGAACATCGGCACCGTTTTTAAATAGTTTTTTGACACCTCAACGTTTTTATAAAACGCGAGGGATTAATGTTGATGAAGCAGTATTCAATCCCGGCAGTATGCATTCTTTTCATTCTCTCCAGCCTTGCCCCGCTCATGGCAGCTTCTGCCACTGGGGGAGACACCACCGAGCCGACCGTATCCCTGGAACGACCGCTGGACGGTCGCCTATACCTGTTCGACCGTGACGTCATGCCCCTCAACGGGCGCACCGTCTCCATCGGAGATCTGACCATCCTTGTCGATGCCTGGGATGACGAATCGGGCGTCGACCGGGTGGAATTCTGGATTGGCTTTGGATGCCACGGCGAAAAACGATTCACAGACACCGAGGCTCCATACGAATGGACCTGGGCCGGCCACGCCTCAGCGGGGATACGCAAGATACGGGCCTACGTCTTTGATGCTGCCGGTAACGAGGCCTTCGCCGAACAGGAACTCATCAAAATCCTGTAATCAGTAGCGGTAGCCGGTTGCCTCGTCCTCTGTATATTCTACGCCCAGACCGAGCGCGATACGGTTCACGAAGTTGAAATAGCTGACAATGAGATTGACTGCCAGGATGTCTTCGTCCCGCAGCCTCTGCCGCCGCAACCTATCCACATCACTCTCCTGCATCTCACTGGGATGGAGCGTCAGTGTCCGGGCGTAATCGACCATACAGTTCTGTCGCTCTGACAGCGTGACCGATGCAGCGTCATCGATGAGCCGCTGCACCCGGCCTTCATCTTTCCAGTAATGCCCGAGTGCCTCTGCATGATGCCGAACGCAATACGAGCAGCCATTAGCCGCGGATACCACCAGGGCGAGCAGTTCACGGTCCTCCCGAGAGAGCCCTGAATCGGCGAACATAACCGCCATGTACAGGTCGAGATGTGCCTGCATTGCCCGGGGATACAAGCTCTGCACCTGCATGATGTTGGACAGCTTCCCTCGCTGATCCATCGCCATATCGTAGCTTTTTTTGAGTGCGCCCGTTGCATCCTCGTTGCTGATGGTGTGTATCCAGCTCATGCCGTGTCATCACGGCAGGTTATATGAAGGTTGCCGCCTGCCCAGGAAATCAGTCCCGGTCGCGCTGCCGCAGGTAAACCCGCTCCATGGTCTTGGTGGTTACGTAGGGCTGCAGCTTTTCGGCTGCTTCGTCGGGCAGTTCGTTTTTCTGGAACGCCTTGGACAGCGCAAAGGTGTCCAGGCGAGTGTACTCGTCATAGAGTCCCGTCTCCCGCAGCAGTTTTTCGAATTCATCCCGCTGCGGGTCATCCTGATTGGGAAACCAGGGATTATGGTAGACTTTGACGTTGGCTATCCTGTCGCTGCCGTAGACGTACTGCGCGTCGTTGTTCTCCGCGTAGCGGACCAGCCGTTCCTGCACATCGTCCTTCAACTGCTCGAGCTCCGCTATCTTCGCCTTCAGCTCTGCGTAGCGGTTCACCAGGGCCCGGCCGTCCTCCTCCCGTGCGTCCTCCGCTGGCAGCTCGTCAACCTGGTACTTGTGCTTGAACAGCGGACAGAGCGGCTGATACTCACAGTAGGGACAGAGCCCGGATTGCCTGGCCTCGAAGTCACCCTGCCGGATAGCCATCTCGATTTCCTGGATGGCCTCCAGCGTCTCCTGCCGGACAGACTGAAGCTCAGTGTCGCTTTTCTGGACCCGGAGCTCCTTGTCGAAGGCGACGTAATGCCAGACCAGCTCTACCTCGTCGGCATCATCGTACATGTGCCGGACGGCCAACGCGTACAAGGCAAGCTGTCTATCCTGACGTAGATCATCCGTTGTAGGCAGCGTGAGCGACGTCTTATAGTCGTGTACCTCATAGGTCCCATCATTGTCAGCCAACCGGTCGATATACCCCATGACGGAGTGGCCATCCCCGAGCGGGAAGCGCACCCGCTGCTCCAGGGCAATGGTCGTTCCATCGTCGAAGGGCTGATAGCTCTGGTAGTACTGCCGGATGTATTTTTCTCCCATGGTTCGGTAGTTGCCGGGGTCGTATCCATCCTTCACCACGCAGATGTCGTCGTTCATCTCTTTCTCCCATTGCTGGTGATAGAATGCCACGAGATCTTCCAGCGAAGGCGTCTTCTCGAACTGTTTATCCCTGTACAACTTTTCCAGGGCCTCGTGCACCCGCTGCCCCATGAACGCCTCGATGGTGGCCCGCATGGCCGGTTTCTTGTCCACGTAGCGATACTTGAACTTCAAGGGGCAGTTCTCATAGGAGGCGATACGCGACGGAGAATACACGCGGGGCATACGGGATTATATGCCCGGGCCTACAAATGTTTTACCATACAAAAACATTTTATGTCTCCGGTGCTTTAAACGTCAATGCCAGCCTACGACAAGATCTCTCAGGCACTCCAGAAAAGCGAGGGCGACGACGTCGCCATACGAGGCTGGATTTATCGAACCAGAAGCAGCGGCGGTCTCGCCTTCGTGGTCGTGCGCGACGAAAGCGGCATCATGCAGGTCATCGCGGAGCAGTCATCCCTGCCCGACGAGGACTTCGAGGGAGCCAAAAACGCGCTCATCGAGTCATCCGTCCAGGTTGAGGGCATCATCCACGAGGACAAGCGGGCACCCGGCGGTCGAGAGATACATGCCACGCGTTTCCATGTCGTCGACTTCGCAGAGGATTTCCCTATAACTGAGGACCAGAGCGTCGAGCATCTTCTCGACAATCGTCATCTCTGGCTGCGCAGCCGGAAGCTGACCACCATCATGAAGATACGACACACCCTAACGGGTGCCATCCACGCGTTTTTCCGCAGCCATGGCTTCTACGAGTTTCATCCTCCCATCCTGCAGCCCGGCCAGTGTGAGGGCGGCTCCACTCTCTTCGAGGTGGATTACTACGATGATGTCACCTATCTATCGCAATCATGGCAGCTCTACGCCGAGGCAGCCGTCTTTGCCTTGGAGCGCGTCTACGACATGGCGCCGACGTTCCGGGCGGAGAAGTCAAAGACGAGCCGGCATCTCAGCGAGTTCTGGATGGCCGAGATGGAGGCTGCCTGGATGGATTTATATGAGGTCACGGAGATGGCGAAGGAGGAGATAAAATATATCCTCCAGCAGGTGCTCGATACCCATGAAGAGGACCTGGAGGAGCTGGGCCGCGACCCTGCACCGCTTCGAGCGATGCTGGATAAGGAATGGCCGACCATCAAGTACCGCCGGGCTCTGGAGATTCTCCACGAACGAGGCGTCGACATCGAGTTCGGCAAGGACCTGCGCACCATCGAGGAAAAAGAGCTCATGAAGGAGTTCGACACCCCTGTGGTGGTGACGCATTACCCCAAGGAAACGATGGCATTCTACAAGCCCGCTGACCCGGAGCAGCCCGACGAGGCCCTGTGCTTCGACATGATAGCCCCGGAGGGCTACGGAGAAATCGTGGGGGGCAGCCAGCGTTCAACCGACGTGGATGAGCTCATCGAGGCCCTGGAGCAGGAGGGAGAAGACATTGAAAACTACCAGTGGTACCTGGATCTGCGCCGTTATGGCTCAGTGCCGCATTCCGGCTACGGCGTCGGTGTCGAGCGTGTCATCGCCTGGATATGTGGCCTTGACAGCATCAAAGATACTATTCCCTTTCCCCGTACAGTAACCAGAAAAGGACCGTGATAGATATGAAAAAAATAATCGTGGGCGTAATCATCTGTGCATTGATGCTGCCGATGGTTCCCCAGGTAGAGTCTAGCAATGGCGATGCCCCGGCACGGGCGACATCATTCCAATTTGAACAGATTTCAGTCGATGCAGCCGGTGAATGGCTACAGGTCACCGTGGACGACTGTATGACGCTACAGCGCGAGGGCGAGCCCATGCTGCCCTACGCGACGCATACGATGACGTTTCCCCTGGGCACTCGTATCGATGATGTAAAGGTTAAAGCGAGTGGCGTTGAGGCACGGCAGCTCAATGCAAAGGTGACGCCAGCGCCGAAGCCAATACCCCTCAATTCGCATTCGGCTGAGTTGGTGCAGAAGCCCGGCCCGGTGTATGGAAGTAATGATTTATATCCATCTGACTGGGTGCAGTGGCGCACCGGCGCTGGCCTACACAATGGCGAGCATGTCACGTTTCTCACCCTGCAGGCCTTCCCGGCGCGGTATGCTCCACAGGACGACGTGCTCCATGCCGTTGACCGTATCGAGGTCACCGTGACCTACGAGGAGCCATCTTCGCCATTGCTTACGGCTGATGCATACGATTTACTCATCATCACGCCGCAAGAATTCACCGATGCACTGCAACCACTCATCCAGCATAAAGAAGACTATGGCCTGGCAACACAACTGGTCACCCTCGATGAGATCTACAATGGAGACTACTTCCCCGTGGAGGGACGCGATGAACCCGAAAGGGTCAAATACTTCATCAAAAACGCCCTCGAAGACTGGGGCATCAGCTATGCATTACTTGTCGGTGACGTCGATGTATTCCCGACGCGCTTTGTTGTCAGCGAAGCAATCGATGGCTCGTTTCCCTCCGACCTGTACTATGCTGATGTGTATCATGCGAATGGTTCGTTCGCCGTCTGGGACGAAGACCGCGACGATACCTTCGGGGAACGGATCGACGACGACATAGAT
>JBNGDQ010000076.1:0-6553 GCA_049975285.1 Thermoplasmatota archaeon | reverse complement strand
ACCTAGTAGAAGCACTACTAGCCTGAAAAAACGCAAAAGTTCAGTGATAATATAACGGTGAACTGTTTACAAGGCGAATGGGACCGATTTTTTGGTGGCCCAGGGTTCAGCGTCTGTTATTTTGATGCTGTAAAACAAACTTCTGACGGCGGCTATATTCTCACCGGACAAACTGATTCTTATGGCTCAGGGCGGGCAGATGTATGGCTGATTAAAACCGATAGTCATGGTAATGAACTGTGGAATAAGACATTTGGTGGCACGGGTTTTGATGCCGGTACTTCCATCATACAGAGTTCGGATGGCAGCTATGTTATTGCAGGTACGAAAGATGGTTTTGCAAGTATTTCTGCTGTCTGGCTCATCAAGACGGATACAAACGGGAACGAAATTTGGAGCAAAACCTATGAAGGTGATGGATGGACGGGATGGTGTGTGAGAGAGACCACTGGTGGTGGCTATATAATCGCAGGCACTACGAGAGGAGAGCCGACGGAGGTATTGTTAATCAAAACAGATGCAAATGGAAACCATTTATGGAATAGGACATATGGCGATAACGGCGTTGATTATGCACCAGCAGTCAGGCAGACCGACGACGGAGGCTTTATTTTAGTGCGAACACATTCTGACGGTAATTATGAAGATCAAATCGGCGATATATGGTTGGTTAAAACTGATGAAAACGGTGATGTACTATGGGACAAAACTTTTGCAGAAGAGGGTGAGGACATCAGCCGGTCAGTTCAACAAACCGCCGATGGGGGCTATATCATAGCGGGTATTAAGGGACAAACGCAAGATACTGGCTCAGGGTGGCTGATTAAAACAGATAGAAATGGAAATAAACTGTGGGATAAAACATTTACCGAAAACGGTAACGAGGGCTTAACAGCAGTTCAACAAACAACCGATGAGGGTTACATAATGACTGGATACATGACCCCATATGCAGGAGCAAGTAAAGATTTGTGGGTAATAAAAACAGATAGCGACGGAAACATACTATGGGATAAAAATTTTGATAAATATGGTTCTACTGATGAAGGCAGATCAATAGAACAGACCGCTGATGGTGGGTATATTATTGCTGGAGCTTGTAACATGCTTATTTGGCTTATTAAGGCAGAACCATCGCCTGCCAACATCGATATCCAACGAATATCTGGTGGTTTGGGGATTACGATTATTGTTACAAATACTGGCCCAGGTGATGCCGCAGATATTCCTTGGTCACTTGACGTAAGGGGGTCAACAGTAATGTTGGGACAGCACAGTGAAGGGGTTATTCGCTCTTTATCTGCAGGAGAAACAGCAAGAATCAAGGGTCTCGTAATCGGCTTCGGGCCAGCAGAAATGTATATCTCGGTTGAAAACCAACTAGTCAGAAAATATTGTAACTTGCTTGGTCCGTTTGTCATTGGAGTTATATAATTCCAACTTGCAAAACAAAATAACTGCCGTTAAGGAGTAGGCCAGTAACCTACTTAAAACGATAAAAAGTGGCCACTGCTGTCGCTTTTTGTGGTCAGAGGTACCATTACACCTTTTTGAGCCTGAACACCTCGCTACCAGACCGCCCGTTCAACGTGCGAGAGCGTGAGTCTGCGGCGTGGTCACAAGTTACGGAGGCAAAGGATTAGAGCGAGCCACACACCCCGTCAGCATGGCGACATAAGCAGAACACTATAACCTCACACCGGGCTCTATTGTTACCATTTTTACCTATTCTACCTATGCCATAGGTAAAAAAGGTGAAAAAGGTATGTTTCTGGCCCTGTGGGGATAGTTGTGTGGCAGTGGCGTCATGCCAATTGTTCAGGCTCAATTGGCGATGCCAGCATCACAGGCATAGATAAGCAACAGGAAGAAACGATTAGATATAGGTTGAGGCCAGACTTGTTTCACATGCCAAAGTCCCAGGCTGCGGCGTGTTCACGAGCCACGGAGGCAAAGGGTTAGAGCGGACGGCAAACGTGGTGAGCGTGGCTGACCACGTGTTAACGCCTCGTTATCGGATTGACCTACTAGCATACTCGTTTATCCACCGTCTAGGTCAGCATCAACAAGGGCAACAAAGGCAAAAAGGGCATTTGAATATTTAAATTTATATTGATTACTTCCTACCTGACTTAAATTAAGCAAAAACCCCTTTTACCCTTTTTACCCTTTTTGTCTACCTGCCCTAGTCACTATCTTATACCCTCACAACCAACCGTCATTAAAAATATCATCAAGTATGTCATTCTCTTCGTCATCATTTTCTGATTCGCTCTTTTCCGACTCTTCAAGCTCAGGCGATTTTGTCGTATATTTGATGCCATACCACACGGTTTTGCCATGTTTTTGACCGCTTCTGACATTGATATAACTCGGGAGTTCTTTTCCAAACACGTTATTGGCCTTCACGGGCAGCTTCACCTCCTTGCAAAATTCCACGAAAAACTGGTAGAGGTCACTTTTTAATATTTCTCCCATCGGGTCGACCTCCAGATGGGTTTCGACAAACGCCTGCACCGGATTGGACTTCATCATGTACTGCTGCCGCAGAGCATCAACAGTCGGGGAATACGTAAACTGCCCCTGCTTTAGCAATCGAGCCAGGCCCTCCAACGCCCAGTTCAACAACCCCGACAACTCCTCCTCACTCGTTATCTTATCCAGGATGGTGGGGTCCTCATCCTCCCCCCGGACAAACACATGCGTAAAGTTGATGATAATCCACCGTCGATAAAACGCCGTGGTATCATCCCGGGTCTCCGGCACCTTATTACACGAGTAGATGAGCTTTGCACAATTATAAAACTTGAAAGGGCTTTTAAACTTCCGCTCAGCAGAAATCAAATCGCCCCCCACCAGCATCTTAAACGTCCCCGTATGCCGCAACGACTCATCCGTCAAATCAGCATACACATTCGCCAGCTTCCCATACAACTCCGCCGTCGCAAACCGGTTCGCCTCCAACTGCTGCAAACTCACCCCCGACACATTATCCACCCCCAACAACCGCACCAACAACTCAATGAGAGTAGACTTTCCATTACTCCCCTCCCCCACAAACATCACCGCCTTATCAAGATCACTCCTCCGCCAGAGACAATACCCGAAAATCTCCTGAACAACAGGAATATCCTCAGCATCCACAACCTCAGAGATAAAACGCTGAATCTGAGGACACTCCGCATCAGGATCAAACACCACAGGAATCCTATTGAGAAAAATCTGATCCGGGGTATGAGGCCCCACCGTCTTCTCCGTCAAATGAAGAATCCCGTTCCTCACACACAACAGCTCAGCATCACCAGCAATCGACTCCCGCCCCACAAAAGTACTCCGCCGAATATGATTCTCCACCTCATCCACCCGATGCACCGTGGCCTCCTCCCCCAACACCCGCTCCACCTCAGAGTGGATAAGAGGCTCACCGAGCGGATGATAGACGCCCTCATCATAATAATAGATCTCCTTGGTATCAGTAAACGTGATAAAACGAATGGTGTCCATTAAATCCCGGGCCAGCCACTGAGCCCGAAACTGCTTGCCCTCAAAATAGGCCCCCGCCGACCGGATAACAGTCACAACCGGCTCACACCCCACCTGGCCACTCGGTGTTCCCCCTGCCGGCTCAGTAGTACTCACAATGGCCCCTCCCGTTTCAATATGATGCGGACATCATCGCTGTTCACGGCTGAAGTGCCCTGGCCAGTCCTAAAAATAAAGGCCCCACCACACACCTCCACAATATGACCATACAGGGCAAAGCCATCCCGGAACACCACCTTAACGTCCTTCCCCGCAAACTGGCTAAGAATCTGGGCGTCCACTCGAATCACCTCTTATCTTATTTTTTCTAGCATTGAGCTCCCGCAGGATTTCGTAAACCCTTGCGAACGCCTCCTCTTCATCATAACTATGTTCAGGCACCTTTTCCCTCCTTCTTAAGCTGGATAAGTAAGTCGCCGTTGCAGGTTAGCACCACTCGGTCGCCTGGGAGCAGGCCGCAGTAGTCCACCCAGGGTTTGGGCAGCACGACAGCCACGCTGCTGTCACCAACCCGGATTATTTTTCGTCTACACACCATAGGCATAACATTATAATTTAAATTAATATTTATATATTCATTAACCTTTAATTAATTAATGTTTAGCGATAGCCTCTCCATACAGGACAAGGTCTTGATGGTGTTCACTATCACAAAAACCGATGAACTCAGCTTCGGCGATCTCGCCTACCTGCTCCTGAAAAAGCGGGTGGGCACGAAGTGGACAGATGACTGGAAGCCCTCACGCTACCCTACTAAGGAAAAAAAACGCCTATACCAAAAATGGCGAGAGCAGTTTTACCACCTACCCCCCGAAGAACAGGGGAGACCCAGGGGAAAAGCAGAATGGCTCTACCCGCTTCGGAGTTGCGAATGCTCCAAGCCCAACCTAGCCCAAACCCTCCAGAAAATGTGCCAGGAGGGCTACCTCAAGCAGTCGGGAAAAGGGCCCTATCGCCTCTCCAAGGATTATGTCTACGACCCCATCAAAAAACTGGATGCGGCCGGACTCACTGCCTATCCATCCCAGCAAGTACTGTGCACACATAAGCTTCCGCATGAAGATAGGTACCGTGACCCTGTCCACATCTATGGCTTCTCCAGCAAACTACAGCAGTATCTAACTCGTAACAAGGATTTCAGGGAGAGATTTGACGACATGGTGACAGCCTTCCATCGGGCAGCCTATCACATCCAGGAATTCAAAAACGAGATGGCACTTGACTACCTGCGGTCAGAATATGCCACCAGGTGCAAATCATCAAAAACAAAGAGAAATGCTGTAGCTCTAGACTATGCCCATGAGCACCCTAGGGCCTTCACCTTTCTCCTCGAAAGTTTATACCGCCTCTTAGAATATAACACAACGGAAGAGCTTGATAACCTCTCCCTTATCATGCTTGCCGCCATCGAAGAGAACATGGATGAATATGAAATAGATGCAGAGACAATGGACACGTTGCCAGAGATGGCAGCAATAGATGTAATCACTGATATCATTGAGAATAATAGAAACGACATCTATCCCTCACTGCCAGTGAGCATGTACAGCCCGATCAGCGTAACCGTGGAATACTTAAAACAGATCGAAAAAAAGTTCAGAGAACAGGAATGAGACAGGCACCTATCCCGAATCTGAAGTCCGTTCGATATTAAGCCGTAAAACCTGCTCCAAAGCCGCGATAATGTCTTGAGCCACCAGGGGGTTCTTAAGGGCCTTGATGAACTCCTTACCCAGCTGCTGCTCCTTAGATAATTCCATTTTGGATAGGATGCCCTCCAGCTCCTTTATCTTGGCAGCCTGCCGGTTAATCAGGTCATCATAGGATTCCATTTTCACATCAAATTTCTGCTCCAGCTGCTTAACCTCCTCCACAGCTCGATTGACACTCAACGCCTGCATGTGCTGAGCATACAACTCCTGCAGCTTGGCCTTCGGTGGAATAAAATAGGCACCATCATAGTTCTTCTTATGGCCCTGCCAGTAGTCCGTGATGGCTTCGCTCACGCCATCCAACTGCAAGAGGGTGGCAAAGGCACTTCTCAACGCATGCGGCCGACAGGGGTTAAAGTAGGCTCGTTTCATCTCTTCCGGTGTCACCACGCCGCTTTCAAGAGCCACGACCCGGAGCATACACTCGACCACATCCGGAGTCAACCGGTCACGGTCCTCAGAGCCGTTCGTAGCCCGCTCCTTGACAAACAGCGGCTCATCCAGCGAGAGCGGTCCTTCTCGTTGCCGGCGATGAATCAGATAGGCATTTAGAGCATCAATAGCATCCCGCCCAATGAAGGTCGTATACGCAATATTCCGCTTCTTCCGGACCACCTCAATAGCAAGTGGGCATTCATCATTATCAAGACCTCGGGCCACGTCACCATAATCGAGACTACACAGCGTGGAGACATCAAAGCCACCCTGGAACATCATCAAAATCACTGCTTTATCTCTGAGATTAGGTGCATGGTCGACCAGATGTTTGATGTCTTCAATGCTTAGGTCCCGTTTCCTGTTTTCTTTGCGAGGCACAGCCGTCGGAATCAACCCCCGGTCAATCACCACCGGAAACCCATTCACCCGATAGAAACTCCGGATAGCACCAACCAAACTAGAGGCATATTTCTGACTAGCACCCCTCTTCTCCGTTTTCTTAGGACTATAACCACCCCTGACCATAGTCTTATCATTGACCAACCAGTGGTAGAACTGCACAATGCGTTCCTCCGGCCTGCCACGATGACGCCGATCCCTGGCCCGGTCAGCTTCCGCCTCATCAATAAGCTGAGTGGGATTCAGCCCAGTAAACCGACAGTAGTGGTTAAGAGCCAACAGGTACATGGTCCGCGTGCCCTTACCCCTCCCATTCAGCCACTTTCTGACTTCCCCATACTTAAGCATTTCCGTCAATATTATATATAGCAAGATGTATAAGTAATTTATGAAAGATTATAATCCAATCAAAAAACATTTTAAGGGAGAATGCTATTGCTATGTGGTGCTTACATGCGTTT
>JBNGDQ010000075.1:0-6558 GCA_049975285.1 Thermoplasmatota archaeon | reverse complement strand
CACCCATCGTGTGCGTCCAGACGACGCCAATGTTGCCCGCAGCATCCTGCGTAATCCGCGGAATCATATCGTCCTCCAGGCTGTCCTGCGTCAGCAGCACATTTCCCTGCATCCCCACCGTCGGTGTGCCCATCGGCGTGACGTCGAACTGGAAACGCTCAGCATCATCAAACCGCAGGGGAGATGTCACTTCGCTCTCGTTGGCTGCCTGTATCATCGGTACCGCAGCAATCGCAGTCATCAATACAGCTATCGCCAAACTTAACACAATTTTTTTTGGTTGCATGGTTTCTTGGCCTCCGGGTATAAATGGCCCGAGGTTTTAAATATTTATCGCTCTCCCTCTGATAGGGCGAACGATGACAAGGAGACGAATAAACGCCGTTTACATGACTTCCATGCCCTTTGCTATCTCCTGCTTGGCGACGCCCTTCCCCAGCTTGTCGGAGATCTGCCGGTAATACTCTACCATCTCTTCGTCCAGCGAGGGGCGGACGTGTTCGAAGGCCTCCATGAAATGCTTGTTGGCAACCTCTGTGGCCTCGCTGTCCTCCCGCAGTGCCACCATGGCTGCCTCGCGGCACACGGATTCAATGTCAGCACCAGCGAATCCTTCGCTCATCTCTGCCAGGGACACGATGTTCACATCATCAGTCAGGGGCATATCCCGCATATGGATGCGGAATATCTCTTCCCGCGCTTTCCGGTCTGGCTGCTGCACGTGGATGAGCGCGTCGAACCGGCCGGGACGCAAAAACGACGGGTCGATGATGTCCGGTCGATTGGTAGCGCCGATGACCACGACGTCGTCCATACTCTCCACGCCGTCCATCGACGTGAGCAGCTGGTTGACCACGGTGTCCGTCACCCGTGAGCCCTGATTGGCGCCGCGGCGGGGGGCCAGCGCATCGATCTCATCCAGGAAGATAATCGATGGAGCCGACTGTTTCGCCTTCTTGAAGAGCTCCCGGACGGCTTTTTCGCTCTCCCCGACCCACTTGGAGAAGACCTCGGGCCCCTTTATGGAGAGGAAGTTGGCATTGGACTCGTTGGCGACGGCCTTGGCCAGCAACGTCTTGCCGGTACCGGGTGGACCGTACAGCAGGATACCCCGGGGCGCCTTGATGCCCAGACGGGTAAACCGTTCAGGGTTCGACAGGGGCCATTCGACGGCTTCCTTCAACCGCTCCTTGACCTCGTCGAGGCCGCCTACGTCGATCCAGCCCACCTTTGGAATCTCTATCATGACCTCCCGGAGGGCAGACGGCTCAATGGAGCGGTGGGCCTCCCGGAAGTCCTTCATCATGACCTGCATTTTTTCCAGGACCTCAGTCTGTATGGGTTCATCGAGGTCGATCTCCGGGAGATACCGCCGCAGCGCGTTCATGGCTGCCTCCCGGGCCAGCGCTGCCAGGTCTGCGCCGACGAAGCCGTAGGTGTTGTCCGCCAGCTGGTCCAGGTCGACGTCGTCTGCCTTGGGCATACCGCGCGTGTGTATCTCCAGGATTTCCTCGCGGCCCTGCCGGTCGGGGACGTCAACCACGATTTCCCGGTCGAATCGGCCGGGGCGGCGGATGGCGGGGTCGAGCGAGTCAACTCGATTGGTGGCGCCGATGACGATAAGGTTGCCACGTCCCTTAAGGCCATCCATGAGGGTGAGCATCTGGGAGACCACGCGGCGCTCTACCTCGCCGTGGACTTCCTCCCGCTTGGAGGCGATGGCGTCTATCTCGTCGATGAACACGATGGCCGGGGCGTTTTTCTCTGCTTCCTCGAATGTCTTGCGGAGGTTTTCCTCGCTCTGGCCGTAGAACTTGGACATGATTTCGGGGCCGTTGATGGTATAAAAATTGGCGCCAGACTCGTTGGCCACGGCTTTGGCAATCAATGTTTTGCCCGTGCCGGGCGGACCGTGCAGGAGGACGCCCTTCGGCGGGTCGATGCCCAGGCGCTTGAATAACTCGGGGTGCTTGAGGGGCAGCTCTATCATCTCGCGTATCTTCATGATTTCGCCTTCGAGGCCGCCGATGTCCTCGTAGCTGACCTCGGGCGCTTCCAGCATGCCCTCCTTGATGGGCTCCTCTTTGACCTCCACCTCGGTTTTTTCGCCGATGGCCACGATGCCCTTGGGGGACGTCTTGAGCACGCCGAAGGGGAGCGAGTTGCCGAAGAGCGCGATGCCGGGAATGACGACGGTGTCACCCTGGCTCACCGGCCGTTTCAGCAGGCCGCGCTTCACCAGGTGCTCGATGCCCTGGCCAAACTGAATCTTCTGACCCTTCGATATCGCGGGGGCCATGACCACGGTGTCAGCGGTGGGCGGCTCGATTTTGCGGACCATGACCTTGTCTCCCATGCCGACCTCTGCATTTTTACGGGTGAGGTTGTCGATGCGGATGAGGCTTTTCCCCTCGTCTATGGGGCGAGCTCGCCAGACCACGGCAGCCGTCGTCGTGTTTCCCTTTATCTCGACGATGTCTCCCGGGGTGACATCCAGTGATATGCGGGTCTTGCCGTCGAGGCGGGCTCTACCGGAGCCGACATCCTGCGAGAGCGCTTCTGAGACACGTAACATGACTTCCTGTGCCATTGTGATTCCGTTCCTATTAAGATTGGCAATTATATTAAGCTATTGCCACGGTGTCATATATTTAAGGTTCTATATAAAATTTGGTTCGCTGGACCAGGCTATGGATACACGAACGCTGTCACCCCGAGTCGCTGTCCTCGTAGCCTTCCTCGATTTCAATGGGCCTGCCGTTGACGATGGCCTCAGCCACCTTGGAGCGCGCCTGCCGGAGATCATTCCACAGGGTCTTCTGCGAGATGCCCATCTCCACGGCTGCATCCGTCTGCGTCATGCCCTCAAGGTCGACCAGGCGGAGTGCCTCGAACTCCTCGATGAACAGCCGAACCGGCTCCCGGCTGGGTGCACCACGAGGAACGAAGAGCAAAGCAGACGGCGAGCCGGTGACCCGGCGCTGACAGCGCCGCCGTCCCCGTCGATGTCTACGCGGTCCCATCACATCAGATAGGGCACGGGTTATATAAGCCATGCGCTGCTCACATCAATTCTTCGAGGAGTCCCTGCCAGCCGGAGAGGTCAGCCAGGCTGGAGACAACGTCCCCGGCCACCGGCGGTATCCGCACCGTAGCGAGGGGCTGCAGCAACTCGATGACGCGTTCCGTGGTGGCCTCCCGGAACTGTATGAGCGATGCGGCATCAGTATATGCCTGGCCGTCATACCCGGTGACCCGGCCGGGCTGCACGACGAGCACCCGGTCCGGGGTAAGATCATGCCAGGGGAGCGCCACCCGTGCATAGCTCTCGCAGACCATACAATCAGAGGCAGACATGATGCGTTCAGCCGCAGCAACCATCGCCGGCCCGTAATAGCTGCGGGCCAGTTGGTTGTACTCCTCCAGCGTTGCTACCTCCTCCCAAATGGTAGCTCGACTGTACCGGCGAACCATGTCGACTGCGTCATCAGCGCCGGAAAGCGACGCGTTCACGACCAGCATCTCGCCGTCGGGCAGCGTGACCCGGTCCGCCACAAATGATGGAACGCCATTCACCCCGGCATCATGGGCCCGTTCAGTCCAGAGACGATGCACCGGGTTGACGATCTCTACGGGCAGCGATGGAGACGAATAACGGTGCAGCATCGCTGCATCGTGACCGTACAGACGTCCCTGCTCGAGTGTCTCCTGCACCAGCTCGTAGTCATACCAGAACGAGTTGCCGGCCTTGGGTTTGAACCCAGAGGCAGCAATGCCCCGTCGTTGCAGGAAAGAAAGCACGGCGCAGGCGACGCTTGTCTTGCCGGCATCCTCGCACAGGCCAGCAATGAGTATCGTGGCCATCTGACGGCTCCGCAGCGATGTTAGGTGATGACCTCGCCCTCGTACATCATCCGATAGTACTTCTTCCGGAGGCCCATCTTCTCGTAGAGCTTGATGGCCCGCTCGTTGTCCGTCTCCACGTGCAGGGAGAGGTCACCCTTGGTGCGATCGATGACCTGCTGCAAGAGCTCAGTGGCGATGCCCCGACCCTTGATGTCCTTCTTGGTGGCAATATATGAGAGATGATACCGGGGGAAGAACGTATCGAACCGGGTGCGGGACACGATGGCAATGCCAGCCAGCATCCCCTGGAAGAAGGCACCGAGGACGAAGCCGTGGTCAAATGCGTTCTCCACGGCTTCCTCCATCTCTTCGAGCGGGTCGGAGAACTCGATGAGCCAGTCGTCCAGCTTCATCAGAAACTTGCGATACGATATGGATAGGTCATCCTTATCGAGCATCCGGATGTTCAGGTCGACCTTTCCATCATTGAGAACGATGACGTGCGTTCCGTTGGATAGGTTGCCAGCATCGGCCTCATGGAAAAAGGCCGCCAGGGGATACGAGTTCGCTACCTTGAAATCGATGTCCTCAAGCTCAGCGAAGCGCTCGGCGCTCTCCACGAGCTCATCGTCATCGATGCCCATAGCCATGCCATCGGTGGCATAGATGCTGTTCAATGCATCCTGCCCGTTGTAGCACCGCGCATTGATGAGGTCGGCGTTGTACTCGGTCCGGTTTGATGCTATCCGCTCGGCATCGAGCTCCAGGATCTCGTCGCTTCGCTTCTTGAATGATTCAACGATGGCGTTGCCTTCCGAGGTGCTGATGCCGTAGAGGTGGGGCAGACGTTGTAATTTATCCTCCATCCACATCTGCTTGAAGCCGAGATGGAGCCCGGAAACGGAGGCGCCGTTGCCCATCTGGCAGAATACGGTATCCGGGCATTCATCGCTGAGATACTCGCAGATCTCCCGGCCGATGTAGGAAAACGCGAACAGATCCAGAAAATTGTTCTGTAATCCTGGATTTGCGTTGTACCAGCCGTGCTTTTCTGCCTCGGTACGGCTCTTCTCCACCGTGTCCCCGTAGGTCGCGCCGTGTTCGATGATGCGGATGTTCGGGGCCTCATCGAGCAGCTCGGCCCGGAGCAATGTGCTCCTGTCGGGCACGTACAGCACCAGGTTGATGTCAAAATTCTGGGAGAGAAACGCCAGTGAGGCACCCATGGTCCCATAGGTGCCCAGGCAGATGGTCCGCTTGCCCCGCGACAGGGCATCCTTTATGATGAGATACGCCAGCCGGTCGCTGCGCTCCCCGGAGGGATTATTTCCTTCGAGCTTGAGGTATATCTTCGAGATGTCGAGCTCTTTCTCCAGGTTCCGGGCCCGGATGAGCGGCGTCTTTCCGATGCGGCGTTTAACATTCACTAAACTATTGTCGTCTTCTTCGGTCATATTCGTCACCAATAAGCGGATATCAAATACAACGATAGTTAAATGTTTTGTTATCGCGGGAGGACGTCACACCCCTGGACCCCAATGCTTTTAAATTTTTTCCTGATATCCTCGCGATGGATTTCAGAGAGCTCGTCTCATTTTTACGGAAGGAGGAAACCCTCATAGAGATAGACAAAGCCGTGTCGACGGACTACGAGATATCGACGCTGATGAAACAGCTCGACGGCACCCCGCTGCTCTTCAGCCACGTACAGGGACACGAGATGCCCGTGGTCGCCAACATCTCCTCCACCCGGGAGCTCGTCGCCGCCGGCCTCGAGATAGCACCAGGGGACATCCTACACGCCATCGATGCAGCTATCAAGGAGCCCCGGGAGCCGGAGACGACAAGCATTTCCTACGAGCAGCTGGACAGCCTTGATGATCTGCCCATCCTGACCTACTACCGGAGCGACGGAGGCCCCTACATCGCCTCAGCAGTCGTAGTCGCCAACGACCCGGAGTACGGCCGCAATGCCTCCTATCACCGAATGATGAAAATCGGCAGCGACCGGCTGGTGCTGCGCATCCTGCCCCGAGACTTCCACACATATCTGGAACGCGGGCTCGACGAGTTCGCCATCTGTATCGGATGCCCCATGTCCGTGCTCGTGGCCGCCGCGATTTCCGCCGGCACCGGGATAAGTGAACTCGCCATCGCCAACGCCATGCAGCCGACGCCGCTGGTCGACATCGACGGACACCTGGTACCGCCAGCAGAGATCGTCATGATAGCCGAGATGACCGGCGAGATGCACGACGAGGGACCCTTCCTCGACCTGACGGAAACGCCGGACATCATCCGCCAGCAGAAGGTCGCCCGGGTCAAGCGCATCTACGCCCGCCCCGAGGGATACTTCCATGCATTGCTTCCTGGCGGCTTGGAGCATAAGACCCTGATGGGGATGCCCCGGGAGCCAACGATTTATCGAGAGGTTGGCAAGGTCTGCGACGTCCAGGATGTCTACATCACCCCGGGTGGCTGCTCCTGGCTGCACGGCGCCGTCAGCATCAGAAAGCGGCACGCAGACGATGGCAGGAAAGCCATCGAGGCGGCTTTCAAGGGACATTCCTCGATGAAGCACGTGTTCGTCGTGGATGACGACATCGACATCCATGACCCCGACCAGATAGAATGGGCGATGGCCACTCGTTTCCAGGGCGACCGCGATCTGGTCACCCGTCAGGAGAAGGGTTCGTCGCTGGACCCCTCCTC
>JBNGDQ010000074.1:0-6581 GCA_049975285.1 Thermoplasmatota archaeon | reverse complement strand
CGAAAGGCCCAATCTGCTCAAAGTATTATTCATGTACCGCTGCCACGCCAATGCATGTTCTGTCGTGATGTTAATATAGATATTATTGGCGATATACTCGGTTTCATCCATTGAGGAGTAATTTGTCTTGATAGAATACGTGCCGTAGCCGCTTACACTTGTTTTACCTGTCAGACCAAAAACATCAACAAGGTTGAGACTGTACACGTGCATGGATTCGTCGCCTACAGTAACGTTTTGCATCGAGAATGCAGGTGCAGAGATAACTGCTTGTCCTTGTGACTGATTCAGTACAACAGCGCCTCCTTCGTAGACATAGACCTGGTCAACAAAGTAGGCATTTTCAGAGCTATACTCGATAGTTCCCATTTCTGTAGTACTATCAATATCCATATGTGGATGATATCGGCTACCCCTAACCGCAAATGACCCGCCACTACTACACTTAAAAGAGATATTAAAAGGCGTTGAGATATAGGGTAGAATACGGGTGGAAAATTTGTAGTCTTCACTGAGCAGGTTGATGGTATACTCCGAGGTGCCTGGAATCCAGGCTATCGGCTGGTCATAGACCGCTGTCTGTGACACATTGCCCGCGCGCAGGTTGAGCGGCAAAAAACCATTTGGTGGACCTGATACTGTGACGTTGATATAGGCGTTTTCCATCGATGCATTGAAATAATTACCAACTGCTTGGCTGCCGTCCAACTCGAGGTCAAAAGAACTGAGAGAACGCACATATGGAAGGTCCCCAACGGTCCATCCCTGTTCTGGCAGATTACTAGTTTGGGGCCGCCCAGTTCCCTCTATGTTCACTCTAAAATTACTACTTTCATCTGAGAGGATATTCAATGAGCCAAATGCACGCGCTGAGACAAAGAATGGAAGCTCTTTGCTGCCCAGGGTGACGGAATTGATGAGTGAGATGTCCCGCTGGGCCATGGTTTCGATGTCTATCGAGGCTTTTATCTGGGAGAACTGGTTGGCCACGGTGTCCATGTGCTCTGCCTCCCGGTCCTTCATCCAGTTGGGCACGTAGTACACCTGCACCAGGATGATGACCGCCACGAAGAGGCTCACCATCAGGATGGCTACTACGACACCGACCTGCCCGCGCTCATTCTTTCCCATCGCGGAAATAACCGTGCCTGGTTTAAATAAGTTTATGAAAAATTTTGGTCTCTGCGCCTCGCCGCTGCCTGGCTTCATGGAGGCATCCTCCGGCGGTACCATACAAAGACGATGGCTCCTGCCCCCGCGATGGCGCCGCCTATACCCATGATACTCCAGGGAATCCCATCATCTTCGCCGTCGTCTCCCCTGGATACAGAGAACTGCATGGTTTGCTCGTTGTTGGCCTCGTTAGTCTCCGGCAGGGCATCGTCGGGGTCCACGGTCGCCGTCAGGGTATGACTCCCGGGAGTGGCGTTGATGACCTGCGTGCGGTCTACCTCGCCTCCGGCTTCAAGGGCGGGCAGCAGGATAGAGGTTATCCATTCCCCGTCCAGGAAGAGGTCCAGAGGAGTCTGATTCGCATGTACAGGGCCTAGGTTGGCAATGGTGACCGTGACCTGTATCGTATCCCCCTCAGCCGGGGATGCCGGCGTCATGACGATATCGATGACTAACAGGTCAGGCTGCTGTGGCTCCGAGGTGGTCACCGTGATATCCATGCTGGTTGTATCAGTCATTCCATCGTCATCGGTAACCGTCAGCATGACCGTGTAGGTGCCCTCGCTGCCATATGTATGCGAAGGGCTGGCCTGGCTGCTCGATGTGCCGTCGCCTAACTGCCACGCCCAGGATGTGACGGTGCCATCCGGGTCACTGCTCTCATCAGTGAAGGAGACCGTCAGCCCGTCGATGCCGTACGAGAAATCAGCCAGGGGTGGCTCGGGCTCTGGGGGTGGCGGTGGCGGGGGCGGTGATGCCTGCTCGATGGTCACCTGCCGCGATGTCGACCAGTCGCTCTCGGCACCGAACTCATCCTGAGCCTGGACACGTACGCTGTAGGTGCCAGCGCTGCTCCATGCATGTGAGGCGGATGCCGATGGCTGCCATCCCGTGGTGGCTCCGTCGCCCCAGTCGAAGCGGTATCTGATGGCGTGTCCCTCTGGATCGCTGGCTCCGGTGGTGTAGCTGTACGACCGACTGGTTTCTCCATTTGCTGGGCCGGAGGGTTGCGAGGGTGTGCCCGGCGGCGTATTAGCTGCCACCGTGATGCTGTCCGTAACGGTGTCATCGGCGCCCTGCTCATCTGTAACGGTGAGCGTGACCGTGTAGGTGCCGTCGCTGCCATATGTATGCGTGGGGTTAGCCTGGTTGCTCGATGTGCCATCCCCAAACTGCCACTGCCTGGAGGTGATGGTGCCATCCGGGTCACTGCTCTCATCGGTGAAGGAGACTAACTGCCCCTCGTAGGGCTGAGCGGGGGAAAAGGAGAATGCTGCCGCCGGCGGGGCATTGTTCACCTCGATGGTATCGATGGATGTATTGGTAAAGCCGTCGTTGTCGGTGACGGTCAATGAGACTGTATACGTTCCGGGAGAAGAAAACTGATGGTTGACCTGGCTCAGGTCGGCTCCCGCGGCGGTATCGTCGTCTCCGAAGTCCCAGGCATACTGCGTTATCCAGCCGTCGGAATCACGGCTGTCCTCTGCGGAAAACACGATGGTGTCACTGGTTACGGGATCAGGTGGCTGCCAGGTGAATGACGCAATGGGCGGGACATCCGTCTCGGATTCCACCACCACGGAGGTATTCTTCAGGTAGACGGGGATGGCGCTGCCGTTGTCTGCGGCCGCGAATACGGCGTCGGTAATGGTGAGTGGGGAGGTACCGCCCGTGCTCTTGGGGATGAAGGTGATGGTGGCCAGGATGCCGCTGCCGCTCGCTGCTCCGTCGGGGGTTACGCCGACGAGGGTGAGCACGCCGATGTCTTTCTGGACGTTGCCGGCCACGCTGATCGGGGTGCCAGCTATGGAGCCGTTAGTGTATTTCTGGACGCCTAATACGTAGGTGTTATAGGAGAGGTTGAGGTTGAAGCTGTCGAGATGGTTGACGTTGGAGATGGCCAGGGTGGCGGTGAATGTGTCGTTGACGCTGCCCGGCGCTGTTACCTCCAGCACGGTTGATGTTGTGGTTATCGATGTCCCCTGCCAGGTGGCGGGTATCTCTATCTGTTGTTCATCCTGGATGCCGCTGAGGTTTCCCTCGATGGAGAGGCTGTCCGTGCCGGAGCTGAGGGCGGTAAACGTGACTCGGGCGAGGTATCCTGAGCCGTTCACCGTTGAGGTATTGAGGGTATTGACGACGTGTAGTTCGCCGCTCACGTCGTTGTAGAGTACGGGTATCTCTGTCCCGTCGACGAGGCCGGGCTCCACCATGTCGAGTTCAAGCAGCTCCTGATTATAGGTGAGGGAGTAGTTGGCGGCGTGGAAGTCCTGCAGGCCAGCCACGGACACGGTGACTGTTACCTGCTGACCGGTGACGACCATGGAGGGTGCGGTCAGTGTCACCGTTGCACCTGCTGCTGCCGTGGCTCCGGCTGTAAGGCAGGGTGCAAGCAGGATGAACGCCAGGAGCAGCCCTCGTTTTTTCATAGCAATCCAAGGATTTTGTTTATGAGGAGTATAACGTCCTGGTCGGTGACGTCGCCGTTGCCGTCCACGTCGGCCGGCGGGGGATACTCATATCCGGGGTCGCTGTTCAGTCGCTGGATGGCCAGTTGAATGGTGGTGATATCCAGGGCGTTGATATGGCCGTCCATGTTTGCGTCGCCGCGGCGCCAGACGGTGACCTGGCGTGCATGAGTAAACGTGGAGTCGTAGTCGTCGGTGACCTCCAGGGATACCATGTGAACGCCAGGCGTGGTGAAGGTATAGGTGACGTTGGCGCCCACCGCAGTCTCCCCATAATCGAAGGTCCACTCGCGGCTCGTTATATTCCCGCTGGAGGTATCAGCGAACCAGGCTGTTTCACCATTGAACAGGAAGGGGTGCGTGAAGTTGACCGTCACGGCGGGAATCGTGGTAAAGGTCCGCTCGAGGGAAATGGTTGTATTCTGTCCATCTGAGACCGTGACATACCACGTATAGGACATCCCATGGTCAAGGGAGGGCGCTATGCTGGCGGTTCCGTTGTGCACCGTTCCCGCTGGTATCTCGTCCCCGTTGAGGTGGAAGGTCACGGCTACCGTGTCGCCATCCTGGTCGGTCACGGATGCCCGGAGGGAGGTATCCAGTGGTACAGTGGCATCGTCGCTGGGTGAGATGAGCGTAACCAATGGGGGCTCGTTGCTGGCGTCGCCGATGGTGAGGTTGCCCGGCTGGCTGTAGGCTATCCGTCCGGTATCCCCGACGGCGATGGTCCGGTAGCTGTAGGTGCCCCGGGGCAGGTCGGTAGCGGTGGCGTTGAAGGAGCCCGTCGCGTTGACCTGCTGGATGGATGTGGCATACCGCTTTTCTTTCTGGTACTCGAACCAGACGTAGCAGAAGGAATTGTCTCCCAGCGAGGTAAGATTACCATGCAAGGTCACGTTGCTGCCAGATATAGATGCATCGGCCTCGCCGAGCGTCGGCGCGGCGGGGAGCGACATCATCTGGAAGGAGAGATTGCTCCCGTAGGTTATACCCTGGCTGTTGTTGATAACAGCGCGGTAATGATAGGTGAGGTTGCTCTGCAGCCCGGTGAGCACCTGGGTGACCAGCCCGGTGTGGTTTATCTCCTGTACAGGCGTCGTGTTGGTGAAGTTACCCGTCTCGGGCCCGTATTCGAACCAGATGTCACAGCTCTGCTCGCCGCCAAGGGTGGTCACGTTGGCTCGGAGCACGACGGCGTACGCCACGGAACCCGTCTCTATGGATGCTTTTTCGACCGCGGTGACAAAATTCAGGCCTGTACCGTAGGAGGTCCCCTGGCTGTTCTCCGCCACGGCCCGGAAGCGGTACGCGGTGCCCGGCTGCAATCCCGTAATGGTGACCTCAAAGGAGCCAGCGGCACCGCGGGATACCGGCGGAGTGGCGGAACCATACGCAGTGGTGGTGCCGTACTCGAACCAGACATCGCAACTATTGACGCCACCCAGGTCAGAGAGATCTCCCTGCAGCGTCGCAGTGGTACTCGTTACATTGTCCTGGTCTACACCCGTCGTGGTCACCGAGGGCGCCACGATGTGCGTGGTAAACGTCCTGTCATTACCCGCATCGGTTCTATCGGCGCTATTCTCAGCCACGGCTCGATAGTGATACGTGGTGTTTATGGCCAGGCCGGAGATTATCGTGGAGAAGGTAGCCGGTCCGTTCTTCGAGCTTTTCGTCGTGTCGTAAGCATAATCCTGCCAGCTGGCATGCGAGGTGGTATCGTAGACGAACCAGACGTCGCAGTTACTGGCCCCTGGCTGACTGAGGTACCCATTCAGGGTGGCGCTCTGGTAGCCCACGCTGTCGGCCTCCCGGGTGGACACTGAGGGATCGGTGGCGCCGGTTTTGAAGTGGCGATCGGACCCATAGCTCCTTTCTTTGCTGTTCTCTGCCACGGCTCGATAGTGATACGTGGTGTCGGGCTGGAGGCCAGATATACCTTCAGAAAATGACGTAGGGCTGTCCTTCCATTTCTTGGTCGTGGTCTGGCCATATGCTTCGGTTGTGCCGTACTGGAACCAGACCTGGCATTCGCCGGTGTCTATGTCGCTGAGGTCGTTGAGTGTCCCCCTGAGCGTGGCGCTGCCGCTGCCTATGTCGGTCGCCGAGTTGGTATCAACGTCTGGGGTGCCGACGAGGGAGAAGCTGAGGCTTTTTGATGTGGTGCCGGTGACGTCCAGCGTGAATGACTTCGCGTTGGTTTCTCCGCTATAGGTGCAGGATACCTCGATGGTGTCGCCGTCCTCGCAGTTATCCAGGGCTGATAGGTCCGCCTGGTAGTATCCCGTACTTCCCTCGTTTGCCTCGGTGTAGACGACGATATGGGTTGACTTGGTGACGTCGGTGATGGTGACCGCGACGCCCGTGGGAACGGCATCGCCATCTGAGTCTGTGATGACGCCGTAGACGGGATAGGACTGGTCGAGGGCGTGTGCCGTGTCCAGGAGCGGTATCAGGCTCGCGGTGAGCAGCACCGCGACAATTATACTCTCTATCTTGTTCATGGATTCACCTCTATCTGATATTGACCTGACTGGGCGATGCGTAAGACGACACAGTCGCCGGGATGGATAACAAAATCATAGGATGGCGGGGAGACCCCGACCACGTAACTGTCAAAGGCACCACGCGACGTATTCCACCGGCTCACCACACTCCCCTCCGGCATGACATCACTCCCAATCTGCCCGGCCAGCGTGGACGCCTGGATGGAGGTAACGCTGCTCCATACCATGTGGTTGACGACGTTGTCGCTGTTCTTGTAGAGCTGGATGAGGCGGTCTGCCAGGTGATATGCCTGCTCGGTGAACGTGCCGGATGTGGCCACGCGGAGCACGATGGCGTCGTAGGCGTGAATCGTGAAGTCATAGGATGGCGGGGAGACCCCGACCACGTAACTGTCAAAGGCGCCACGCGACGTATTCCACCGGCTCACCACAC
>JBNGDQ010000073.1:0-6610 GCA_049975285.1 Thermoplasmatota archaeon | reverse complement strand
GGCGGCGCGCTGTCTGGCTGATGCACTGGAGGAGGGAACGACTGATTATCGCCGGGGATTCATGCGCAGATATGGACGGGAGCTGAAACGGAGCGCGTGGCTCCGCCGGCGTTTCAAAGGCCTTTCTGATGGGGATATGGATCGATTGCTTGGCATGGTTGATGCGGACATTGCAGCTACGGTTACCGCTCATGGAGATCTTGATTATCCGTCACGAGCGGTAAAAAAAGTCGTTGGGCGGCATCCGTCGCTGCTTCGGCTCCTGCTTCCTTTTTAGCACGATATATGTAATCTATATATATGCCCGTGCGATATAGAGTCAGGAGGAATAAATATGAAATCTACCTTATTTGTATGTGGACTGGTGGCGGTGGGCGTGATGCTCTGTGCTGGCCTGACGGACGCGGCGACGGTGGATGATGATACCGACGACGTGTTTCACTGGAGATGGAATGCGGATTTGGGTTCGTATTCGTGGGCGCATGCGGTGACTGACAAGCCGAATATCGATATCACGGAGTTGGCGTATAGCGTCAGCGGGGAGACGTTGACGTTGACGATGACCGTGCAGGGCGAGATTGAGGAGGCCGATGATGTCTGGTACTGGGCCTATTATAATACGAGTGATGCCACGTATTATATGAACTATATAAATGGTAGTGGAACCTGTATGGGTATAAATGGCACTACTAACATAAAGGTCGGCAATGTATCTGCGGCTGGCGACACGATTATGGCCACTGTTGAGTTATTGGGGACTGATACGACTGTGTCCTTCCACGGCTGGGCGGCATCTGGATATAGCCAGCAGACGAGCGGTGAGTACTGGCAGGATTGGGCTCCTCAGGAGTATGCACCTGATATTAATGGAGGCAACGGGGACGGGGATGATGATGGCGATGATGGCACTCCAGGCTTCACGGTGCTGCTGGCTCTCGGCGGCATCGCGGCTGTGATGCTGCTGGTACGGGTGCGCCGTCGGTGAGTTAGCAAAAAACCTTTAAGGTATCACCGGTTGCCATCTATGAGGTATATACCATGAAAATCACGCTCGACGAGGAAAGCGTGGAAAACATCGTGAAATATGCGAAGAACCATCCCGAGGAGATAAAGGAACTCATGGAAATCGTCGGGGAGCAGGCGCTCGAGGTACTCATGGAGCGACATGTGTTGCAGGAGGGCGCGAAGCTCTACCGGGCCATCCAGCGGGAGATAAACTATACCTATCGGGACAGCGACTGAGGCATAGAGACAACATTTATAATTGACCCGTCATTATACGGGCACGATTCAGCGATAAGCAGGGGACACGCTATGACCAGCCTAGCAGAGATGAAAAAGAAGGGATATATGCCCTCGAGGACCTACCTGCAGCTCATGGTGAAGGGGCTGTCCTCGCTGGCTAGAGTGCTTCTCTCAAACCTGAGTGCAGTGCGTCGTCTTCAGGAGACCAATCCTGACGGTCCTGTCTATGTGTGCCCACCGCGCCGGTATGAACTGCCTTCGCATGACGAGAGTATGCCATATTGTGATCGTGATGAGCGGTATCTGCGGCCGACGTTGTACTGCAATTCGCATGCCCCGGAGGTGATAGCGCTGGCCAATGAGTTGGGTGCCTTTGAGGTCTCCGATCGGGAGTTTGCGGAGCGGGCGTTTGATTTTGCGAAGCGGAAGCTGACGCTGGAGATGCTGCCCATGGACGACGTCTCAGCTATACTTCGTCGGGGGACGGGCACCTGTCTGCATGAGATATCAGTGTTCGTGGCCCTGTGCCGCGCCGCCGGCATTAAGGCTCGGTATAAGCTCTATGCGCCTGAGTTGATCGAGGCGTGGAGTGATACGTTCATCGTTGATCCGATGATGCAGGAGTGGTATGATGCGATGGGTTATTTCATGTTGCACGGCGAAGGCGAAGCATACGTGGATGGCTCCTGGGAGGTCGTGGACGTGGGTCCGACGCCGGAGCGGCAGGCTGCGACGGGTATCCCGATTACGGGGTTCGGTGAGGACTCCATCGGGGTGTGGTTTGCTCCGCGGCCCGAGTCTGTGATGCATCTCGAATCGTTTCCCTACGGGCTGGGCCTGCTGTTGAAGCTTGCCACCGTCGTTGCACCGGGCACGATTGCTAAGGTCAACGCCAATGTCCAGCAGCAGATAGAGAGCGGGAAGCAGCTGCTGGCCGAAGTCGGCGGCGAGGGAGCCTATAACCAGATGGTGCGAGAGCAGCAGACGCCATCGCCGAAAGTACAGATCGAACCCCGGCAGGAAATCGTTTTTGAGGGATGAACACTCTATTGCTGGTTAGCCGTTTCATAATTATTGACCCCATTTTGTAACGCCATCATGATGTGGCTCGCTATTTCTTGGCCACGATGCGGATGATATCTCCATTGTTGAGTTCATGGTCGTGACCGACGACGCGCTGCGTCCGGGCGTCGATGGCCCGGATGAATCCCTCCCCGAGGTCGGTGTGGACCTTGTAGGCAAGGTCGATGACCGTCGAGCCCCGGGGTACCAGGAACACGTCGGGGAGCACGTTGCCTTTTTTGTCGGTGAGATGGGTTTCATCCTCGACGGGGTAGACCGCGATGAGGTCGAGGAGGCTGAACACGGCCTCGTTGATGCATTTCTGGACGCCGGTGCCGCCGTACTTGTCCAGGACGTGTGAACGGATGTACTCGAGGCCCTTCCGCTGTCGTTCGTTCATGTCCTTGTTGAGTATCTCGAATGAGGCATCACCTGGCTTGTAGTCTATCATGCCGTGCTCGGCTGCATGGGTGAGCGCCAGCTCGGCTTCCGCCGCGGTGGGAATCGCGTTGTCACCGGCCATGTCGGCAACGAGGTCCTCGGGTGCCTTGTCGACCTTGTTCAATGCCAGCAGGATGGGTTTACCCGCCTGCCGTATGGCTGAGGCCAGCTGGAATAGCTCCTCGTCGCTCCACGTCGTCGGGTTGCCCTCGAGGCCTGTCTTCCGCATGGCCAGGGTGATGTCTGCCTCGCTGACGCCCAGCCCGGTGAGCCGGTCGGCCAGCGCTGTGCTGGCTTTTTTGTCTTCCAGGGCGCATTTCCGGCTGACGCGGTCCCAGTCCCGGGTGATGATGCCGTGTATCCAGTGGTCGAGCTCTTCCTCCAGGAATGTGATATCCTGGCGGGGGTCGTGCTCGCCGATTTCGCACATTTCTCCCTCGGCGTTGGTGGACCCGGAGGCGTCGATGATGTGGATGAGGCAGGAGGCCTGGCGGAGGTCATCCAGGAATTTGTTGCCCAGCCCGCGCCCCTCGTGGGCCTGGGGGACCAGCCCAGCGACGTCGATGGCTTCTATGGGCACGTAGCGGATGCCGTCCTTGCAGACCGCATTATGTGGGTTGCAGGTGACATTGAAGTCCTGGCAGGGGCATCGGGTCCGGGCGTACATGACGCCGCGGTTGGCGTCGATGGTGGTAAAGGGATACGAGGCCATTTCTCCGCCGGCGTTGGTGGCGGCATTGAAAAATGTGGTTTTGCCGACGTTTGGCTTTCCCACGATACCAATCTGCATGCCCATGTGTTCACCCGAAATAGTGGTCTGGTTTGATGGTGCTGCTGGGCTGCGTGCTCTGATCCAGCAGGTCGATGCAGGCGATGTTGCCCACGGGAATTATGCGTATCTTGTCCGCGAGGTCTCCATGTTCTTCTCCCAGGCGGATGCAGAGTGCCTCGTCTTTGCCGATGTAGGTGAAGCCCTCCAGCACGCCGATGGATTCCAGGGGTTCCTCGCTGGCGTCCTGGGAACGGATGATGCAGGCTATGCCGTCTTCCAGTTCAATCTCTTCCATCGAGCACCCTCCGTTGGACCAGCTTGTGGAGATGTGCAACGGTCTCCGTGTAGTTGTCCATGGCGACCTTGACGTGCGCCTCGACGAAATTCCAGGCCTTGGTGAGGTTGCCGTAGCGGAGGCGGTAGGTCTTCCGCTGCGTGGTTCCCTCACCCATCTTGCCTTCTTCAAGGATATCGAGGCCTTTGAGCTTGTTGAGATGCCGGTAGACCGTGGCCTTGGTCGCGTCGAGTTCGACGGCGAGCTCGTCAACCTGCCATTCCTTGCCGGGATGCAGCAGGAAGCATTCGAAGAGCTGGTAGGGAATCGACGAGGTATCGGCTCCCGGGGACATGTAACCTATCTGTTTGAGAAACTGGACGGCCACTGCTTCGTAGTCGTCTTCCCCGGTGAGCGGGGTATTTTTTGTCACCTGTAGTTGGAATGCCATATGCGTAATAGCTTTACGCGTTTTATATTTTTTCTCGAACGTGTAAAGGATACAGGTTTAGGCAACCTCGGGGCTGAAGCCGCCTTTCCCCTGCTGCTTGGCTTCCTTGTCGAACTTGACCTGGGGCATTGGAATCGGGGGCGGCAACCGGAGGTCCCGGGACACCATGACCGCCTCGGGGAGACAGAAATGCATGATAGCGGTATGAATGCGGGATGCTACTTCTTCCGGCATATTCTTGTTTTCGCTCCACTGCTCCGCGATCTCCTGGGCATTGTCCGCCTGGAAATGGAAATCACCGGACAGCTTGATGAGACCGAGGGGGCCATAGCTGGCTGTATACTGGAATTCGACGGAGGCCTCCGTGGGGCTCTTCGCCGAGAAAAGTGTGACCGTGCTGTTGTGATCGATGCGCACGTTCTGGGGGCCCTGCTGCGGCTCGGAGTATCGACGCGCCTCGATGGTGGACAGCTTCATGTTCGCTATATTCATTTGAATGGGAAAGATGCCGGCGTTTTATATAGTTTTGGCATCCCTTATTTGACAGAAATACTCACGATGTTGTTCCCGCGCAGCACGACCTTGCCCAGGCGGCGGTCCGTGTCTCCCTTCGCCTCGCGGGTATCCTCGATGACGAGGTTCATATATTGGTCGTAGCCGGAGAGGCGTCCCTCCAGGATGCGGCCGTCTTTGAGTAAAAGCGAGACGTCCTTGTTGAGCGAGCTTTCCAGTAGGTCGGTTGGCAGTACCATGGAAAAGAGTATGTGCTGTCATTTTATATAGTTGTTGAAACGGCCTCAGAGGAGATATTCTCTCTTTGTGGCCACAAGATGAACATGTTTAAATGATACCCCCTGATATATCCGAAGGGTTCATCATGATAATCCGGGCAGAAAGACCCGATGATGTCGCGAGCATATCAGATGTCAATAGACGGGCATTTCAGCAGGATGATGAAGGTAAGATAGTTGAACGAATACGAGCCGGTGAACACTTTGTTCCAGGGCTATCGCTGGTTGCAGAGGAAAATGGACACATAGTCGGCCATATACTGTTATCAAAAACCAAGATCATGGGTGAGGAGGCATACGATACACTCCTACTCGGGCCGGTAGCCGTTCTCCCCGAGTTTCAAAGACAGGGCATCGGGGGAAAACTTGTTATCGAAGGACTACGCAGAGCAAGAACCCTCGGATTTGATTCCGTGATTCTGGTTGGTCATTCCGAGTACTATCCCCGGTTTGGATTTGAAAAAGCATCCAAATGGGGTATTGAATGCCCCTTCGACGTTCCAGACGAGTCATGCATGGCGGTTGAATTGCATGATGGAGCGTTGAAGGGAAAACCCGGTAGTATACAATTTCCCACAGAATTTGGACTGGAATAGAGACGGAGAGGCATCGCAGTCAACTGCCTCCCGCATCCACGAACTTTTTTATATCGAAATGCGCATACACTTTGTGGGGAATATGGACGTTACTACCATCAAAGGAATCGGCCGGCAGTATGGAAAAAAATTAAACAAGGCTGGAGTCACGGATGTCGCTGACCTCAGGAACATGGATATCGAAGGCATGTCCAAAAAAACTGGGATTTCAGCGGAGCGACTCGAGGAATGGCGGCAGCAGGCACGAGAAACACAGCTGCTCACCGACGTACAGGGCATCGGGCCGGCCTACCGCCAGCGGCTACACAAACAAGGCATCACGACGCCTGAGGAACTGGCCGCAGCAGATATATGCGCCACGGCCAAGGATATCGATGTATCCGAAAAACGCCTCACGAAATGGGTGGAACGCGCCCAGAAAATGGTGAAAACAGCACAGCCTAAGGCCAAGAAGGCCGTGGTGGCTGAACCCATCGGACCGGACAACGCGTCGATTCATATCAAGGGCGACGAGGCCACCGTGACCATCAAGGGAACCGCACATGAACGCGTGCCCGTCTTCCACGGCGACGGCATGGAGGCCATCGCTCAGAATCAAAAGATTGCCGTCCACGTCGACAGCACCGGCACCGCCCATTTGTGGTTCAATGACGCCTGGCATACCGGTATCCCCCCCAAAAAAGAAGGATTTCTGGACAAGATAAAGCGTATGCTGGGGATATGATGATCAATGTACGGTGGCATGGCCATTCCTGTTTCGAACTTACCGATGATGTAACCCTGGTGACCGACCCGCACGACGGGAGCTCTATCGGCATCCAGCCGCCCGGCGTCCGGGCAGACGTTGTCCTTATATCCCACGATCACTATGACCACAACAAGGTCAAGGCGGTAAAAAAGGATACCACGACGGTCATACGGGGGGGAGACACCACGATAGAGGGCATCCAGATCTCGTCGTTCCCTGGGTATCATGAC
>JBNGDQ010000072.1:0-6667 GCA_049975285.1 Thermoplasmatota archaeon | reverse complement strand
TTGAGGTATTCCCGGAGTTTGCCCATGCTCTGCCATGCCGTCGGGCTATAAATATTTTATATAATATGCTGGGTTTCAATCATATGAACCACGTGGAAACCATTGGCGTCATCTCGGATACGCACGACCATCTGCCCTCCATAGAGCGAGCCGTGCAGGTGTTCAACGAACGAGCCGTCGACCTCGTCCTCCATGCCGGCGACATCGTGTCTCCCTTCACGGCGCGCGTCTTCCGGGAGCTGCAGGCGCCGCTCGTCGGCATCTTCGGGAACAACGACGGTGACCGGGTCCACCTGCAGGAGTTTTTCCGGGATATTGGTGCATTCCACGCCGACCCCTACATGCATGACATCGGTGGAACCCGCGTCGCTGTTACCCATGTCCCCGAGCTCGTACCATCGCTGGCTGCCACGCACGACATTGTCATCTACGGGCATACCCATGAAACCGAGGTTCAGAGCAACGGAGCGCTTGTCATCAACCCGGGGGAATGCTGCGGGTATCTCTCCGGGCGGCACACTGTAGCGCTGCTCTCCCTGGAAGAGATGCAGGCTGAGATCGTCGAGCTATAGTTATATACCCTGTTTCATTTTACGGCGTGTGTTCGAGATACTGGAGCGCGACGCCGCCGGCCGCATCTGCGAATTGCATACCCGCCACGGCGTCATCACCACGCCGACGGTGCTCCCCGTCATCAACCCGGGCGACATGCGTATTGCTCCCCGGCACATGCGGGAGATGGGCGCCCAGGCGGTTATTACCAACGCCTACATCATCCATGGCAGCCAGCGGTTCCATGCCGCAGCGTTGAACGACGGTGTCCATTCCCTGATAGACTTTGATGGCCCCGTCATGACTGACTCAGGCTCGTTTCAGCTGTACACTTACGGCGACGTGGACCTCGACCCCGTCGATATCGTGCGATTCCAGCGGGATATCGGCAGCGACATCGGCACCATCCTTGACCTCTTTTCAGCGGATGCCTCGCTTGAGGAGGCACAGCGGCAGGTCGACGAGACGCTGCAGCGTGCCCGGGCCAGCATTCCAGAGAAGGGAGACATGCATTTGGCCTGCACCGTCCAGGGTGGCACGTATCCTGAGCTGCGGGAGCACTGCGCCACCGAGATGGCATCCCTGGCGGCCGATGTGCATCCCATTGGCGGTGTCGTTCCCCTGATGGAGCAGCAGCGCTACGCTGATCTTGCCGCGGTTATCATTGCTGCTAAAAAAGGGCTGCCGCCGGGGCGACCCGTGCATCTGTTCGGCGCCGGTCATCCGATGGTGTTTGCGCTCGCGGTGGCACTGGGCTGCGACTTGTTTGATTCAGCGGCATACGTCAAGTTCGCGCAGGACGGCCGGCTATTGTACCCTGATGGCACCCGTCATCTCGAGGACATGGAGGAGCTGGCCTGTGGCTGTCCAGTGTGCTCCCGGCATACGGCGGATGAGCTACGGGGCATGGATGGGGAGCGACGCGTGGAGCTGCTCGCGCGGCACAACCTGTGGCAGACCTTCATAGAGATGCGCTGCATCCGCGAGGCCATCCGGGGCGGCTGGCTGTGGGAGCTGGTTGAACGCCGCGCTGCTGCTCACCCGGCGCTGCTGGAGGCCATGGAGGTCGTTGCTTCGCATCGGCGATGGCTGGAACACTGGGAGCCTGTGTCTACGACGCGGGCATTCATGTACACGGGTCATTTTTCGCTCTGCCGTCCCGCCGTCGAGCGATTGCATCGGCGGCTGCTGGAGCGGTTCTCCTTTTCTTTTCCGTCGAGCGTGGTCATCGAGGAGCCACGGAAGCCGTACACGTATCATAGCCCGAAGCTGCGGCGAATGGAGGCAAACGTGCTCGTGGAGACACCACTGGGCCTGATACCACTGGAGCTGGAGGATATGTACCCTGTCGCGCAGTCCGTGTTCCCCGCCCGGCTTGATGCAGGCAGCCAACTGCTGGTGCAGCAATTCAACGAGCAGATGCTTGACGGGGTCCCACCGGTCGTCGAGGCATCCGAGGTGGCGCATGATGCAGATGATTTCAACATCCGGAAGATACGAGCCGTGGCGGACATGCAGTTTGGCCGCGGAGCCGCCGATGCCCTGTTTGCGGGCACGCTCGAACTGGTGACCTCGAGGCGGACGGGCAAGGTCCGAAACGTGCTCTGCGACGATGCACATATCGTCTCGCTGCGGGCCCGCGATGGATTGTTCACGCTCAAAGCAGCCGGGGCAATCCGCCTGCACGAAGCATTCAGCCATGGATGCCTCTGCATTGTGATGGACGACGAAGCCGTACCCTTCATCCAGGAGGGAAAAAGCGTGTTCGCCAAGTTCGTCGCAGATGCAGATGCAGCACTCCGGCCGTACGACGAAGCCGTCATCGTGGATAGCCATGATCGATTAATCGGCGTCGGCCAATGCCGGATGAACCGGATGGAGATGTTATCCTTCCAGCAGGGCGTGGCCGCCAAGACCCGGGCGGGCATCCATCCTAGCTAGCGTTCCTCGGCCTTCCGTATCTGCCGTTCGATGACCTCAAACGCGTTCTTGATGGCATGCATGGCACCCCAGCCTTCCTCGCCGACGATGAACATCCCCCGGGGCGTGGAGAGGCGCATCTTGCAGTAGATAGAAGAGATACCCCGCAGGGTTTCCTTGTGTTCCTTGAGATGCACGTAGAGGTAGCCATTCCGGAGGAAATCCTCGTGGGTCTGCACGGCGTCCTCCAGATACGCGCGGGCCTCCTGCTTGTCGAAGTCGACGAGCTCGTCGAGCGGCCCCGCGAACTGGACGACGAACGGCACTGCCTCGGCGGCCGCCATCGCCGCGATGGGCTCCAGCAGGTCTTTCTTGGTGACGATGCCCTGCACGGTGGTACCTTTGCCTATCAGTATCCCTCGCAGTTCATGCTCGTGCATTACTTCGATGACGTCTCTAATCGATGATTCAGGCGGCATAATGAGCAGCTTTTCCACCATGATGCCCCGGACTGGCATTTTCAGGTAGTGTTTTTTCTCTCCGATGTATTCGCCGTACTGCTCCAGTCCCTTGGCTTTTTCCTCGGGATGGATGACCCTGTTGACGATGTCGTCCATGGTGACGATGCCGACCGTCCGGCCGTCCTCCACGACGGGCAGCCGGGAGACGTCGTGCTCCTTGAAATATTTGAGCGCCTTCCCGACGCTTTCGTCGGCCTCGATGGTCGTGACGGGACTGGTCATGTAGCTCCGCACCGCCTCGTCGCCGTACTCGGTGTCGGCGGCGGCATCGAGCAGCGCATCGGCGTGTACGACGCCCCGCAGCCCGTCGTTGTCGAGCACGGGGAGCATGTAGACGCCGCTTTCCACCATCAGCCGGGCGATTTCCTCCGCGGGCTCGTCGGGGGACAGCCGCGGTACATGCGTGAGGTACGTCTCGGATTTGCTGTTCAGCGGTATCTTGGCCCGCATGACGTCGCGCTCCCGGAGCACCCCCTGGTAGCCGTCCTCGCCGGTGACGACGAGGCTGTCAATCTCCCGGAACAAATGAATCGCCTTCGATATCGGCGTGTCAGCCCCGATGTGGGGAAAATCTGTTTCGAGTAAGTCATTCGCAGAAACCATGTTTTTTCCTCCGTATACTATTATTTTATCTTTATTTATAAACGTTGGTGAAGGGAAAAGAGAGGGGCGGCTACCGCTGCCGGATGGCGGCCTGCGCGGCAGCCAGCCGGGCGATGGGCACCCGGTAGGGAGAGCAGCTCACGTAGTCCAAGCCCGCCTTGGTTACAAACGCGATGGAGGCAGGGTCGCCCCCGTGTTCGCCGCAGATACCCAGCGATATGTCCGGCTTCGCTGCCCGGGCCTTCTCGACGGCCAGCGTCACCAGGGCGCCGACGCCCTCCTCGTCGAGCGTCTGAAACGGATTTTTCCGGAGAATGCCTTCTTTCTTGTAGCCGTCGAAGAACTTGCCCTCGCTGTCATCCCGGGAGAAACCGAACGTGGTCTGCGTCAGGTCATTCGTGCCAAAGGAGAAAAAGTCGGCTATCCGAGCGATTCTATCAGCGATGACACAGGCACGCGGCAGCTCAATCATCGTCCCAATCATGTAGGCGAGATCCACACCAGCCCGCTTGATTTCCTCCTCCGCAACGGAGCGCACCATGTCCTCCACGTGCTGCAACTCCTCCTCCATACTGACCAGGGGAATCATGATATAGGGTTTCACGTCGTTGCCCGTCCGCCGTTTAGCATCAGCGGCAGCGCGAATGATAGCCCGGACCTGCATGGCAAATATCTCGGGGTGGATGATGCCCAGGCGGCAGCCGCGGAAGCCCAGCATGGGATTCGCTTCCTCCAGGTTTTTCACCTTCTTCAGCATCTTCCCCAGCCGCGTCAGGTCTCGTCCTTCCAGGGAGCGCTCTACTACTTCCCCGAGCAGATCCTCCCGCGCGGGCAGGAACTCGTGCAGCGGTGGATCGAGCAGTCGGATGATGACCGGGTAGCCCTCCATAACCTCAAAAATATCAGTGAAGTCATTCTGCTGCATGGGCAGCAGCTTGTCCAGGGCTTCCTCCCGTTCCTCCATCGACTCCGCGGTGATCATGTCCTGCATGATGGGCATACGGTCCTCGGCCATGAACATGTGCTCCGTCCGGCAGAGACCGATACCCTCGGCTCCGAACGAGCGAGCCTTGGCTGCATCTTCTGGAGTGTCAGCGTTGGTGCGGACGCCAATCGTCCGGAATTTTTCTGCCCATTCCAGCAGCATCTCGAATTCCCCGGAGAGCTGCGGTTCCTTCATTGCCACTTTACCGTCCATGATCTCGCCGGTGCCCCCGTCGATGGTGATGAAATCACCCCTGCCATACTCGCGGTCGTTGAACCAGACCATCTGATTGCTGAGATCGATAGCCGCATCCTTGCAGCCCGTGATACAGGGTTTCCCCATGCCCCGGGCCACAACGGCTGCATGAGACGTCATGCCCCCCCGCGAGGTCACGATGCCCTCCGCCGAGACGAGTCCATGGATGTCCTCCGGCGACGTCTCCGGCCGGACCAGGATGACTTTTTCGCCTTCCTCTTTGACCAGCCGCTCCGCCTCGTCAGGATCGAACACGATGTGTCCCGCGGCAGCGCCAGGTGACGCATTGAGGCCCGTGGCCACGATGGTCTTCTCCGCCTCCGGGTCGATGCGCTTGTGCAGCAACTGGCTCAGGCTCTCGGGTTCGATGCGCATCACCGCGGTCTCCTCGTCGATGATGTCCTCCTCGGCCATGTCCACCGCGATTTTGACGGCGGCCTCGGCGGTCCGCTTGCCCGTCCGGGTCTGCAGCATCCAGAGCTTGCCCTCCTGGACGGTGAACTCGAAGTCCTGCATATCCCGGTATTCTTCCTCCAGGATGCGCCTGATGTCCTGCAGCCGCTCATAGGCGTCGGGAATCTGATTTGCCAGGTCCTCGATGGGATGCGGCGTCCTGATACCGGCGACGACGTCCTCGCCCTGCGCGTCCAGGAGATATTCGCCGTAGAGCTTATTTTCGCCGGTTGCCGGATTCCGGGTGAAGCCCACGCCCGTGCCGGAGTTCTTGCCGGTATTCCCGAACACCATGGCCTGCACGTTGACCGCCGTTCCCATGTCATCCGGGATGTCGTTGGCTTCACGGTAGCGGATGGCGCGCTCATTGTTCCATGACTCAAAGACAGCGTCGATGGACATCTTGAGCTGCTGCCAGGGATCCTGGGGAAACGTCTCACCTGCTTCCTTGATGATGTTCTTGAAACGGATGACCAGGTCCTTCAGGTCGCCGGTCTTCAGGTCGGTGTCGTTCTTCGCGCCGACGGATTTCTTGATCTCGTCGAGGGCCTCCTCGAAAGCGGCGTGCTCTATCCCGAGCACCACGTCCCCGAACATCTGGATGAGCCGCCGGTAGGAATCCCAGGCGAACCGCTCGTTCTCCGTCTGCCGAGCGAGCCCCTCCACGGAGTCATCGGTGAGCCCGATGTTGAGCACGCTGTCCATCATCCCGGGCATCGAGATGGCGGCGCCGGAGCGCACGGAGACGAGCAACGGGTTATCGGTGCTCCCGAATGATTTACCGAGTTCTTCCTCCATCTTCGCCATGTTTGCCTCCACGGCCTCCATGTATCCCGGGGGGTAATCACTGTGTTCAGTGTAGTAGTTGCACACCTCTGTAGTAATGGTAAACCCAGGGGGGACTGGCAGCCCGATGCTCCGCATGCGCCCCAGGTTGGCGCCCTTGCCGCCCAGGAGTTCCTTGTCCACCGGGCCTTCACCGAAATAATAAACCATGTCGTGTTCAATCACGTGTTCATTCATATTGTCACCTCTTGCAGCATAGATACAATCCCGGCGGTAATGAGACCCCTGCTTTTTATATTTTTCCCATCTTGTCTCTATAGGGCTCTATAGTGGTCCGGGTGTGGTATCTGACGATGATTCCTCACGCCCATAAGTGGTGCCGTCTAGGTCTCCGTCTAGAGCCTGCATCAATCGGGCAGATAATCGTTGAAGTCGAGGTCCAGGGGGAGCGGTTCCTTCTGGAAGTGTTTTTTGTCTCTGCCTGCAGGGATGGTCAGGTCGAATCCGAGCTTGGTGGTCTCCCGGGTCTCGATGTCAGAGGAGGGGTCCAGCGACGAACCCTTCTCCTGACGGGTGACCAGATCGCGGTCGC
>JBNGDQ010000071.1:0-6906 GCA_049975285.1 Thermoplasmatota archaeon | reverse complement strand
AAGCTTAATAGAGTTCGCCCGCCCTTCATGGATATCTGTGCCGGAGTGACCGCCGCTGAGCCCCCGGAGCTTTATCTGTAGAGCGGCACCTTGCGCATCCTCGAAGGATACAGGAAGCCGGATAGTGGTATTTGCACCACCGGCGCAGCCGATGTACACGGAGCCGATTTCCTCGCTGTCCACGTTGATGAGCATGTCGCCCTCCAGGGCGCCCTCCTTGAGGCCAAAGGCACCGGTCATCCCGGTTTCCTCGTCCACGGTGAACAGAAACTCCAGGGGGCCATGAATGAGGTCGTCATCCTCAATCAGGGCCAGCATGGCGGCGACACCGACGCCATTGTCTGCACCCAGCGTCGTACCTCTCGCCTTCACTTTGTCTCCGTCGATGTACACATCGATGGGGTCAGAGGAGAAATCATGGTCCACGTCGCTGTTTTTCTCGCAGACCATGTCAAGATGAGCCTGAACGGTAACCATGGGAACGTCTGAGGCACCCGTCGCCGCCTTCTGCACGATGACGTTGCCCACGTGGTCCTGCTCCACGGTGCACCCGGCATCCCGGGCGACCTGCACGACGTACTCGGCCGCGCGGTCCTCATGCTTGGAGCAGCGGGGTATCTTGGTGAGTTCCTCGAAATGTTTCCAGACCAGGTCTGGCTTGAGGTCAAGCTTCATAGTAATCAAAGGGTAATGTCAGCCTCATTTAAATCTATTGCCCCGTCGGCACCTGGACAGCAGCGATCAATCCGGCATCACGTCGATGACCTTGAGCGAGTTTGTCCCGCCGAAATCCCAGTTATACAGAGAGAGACTCTCCTGCTCCGGCAGCGGCTGACCCACCGGGGCACCGCCCACCGGCAGATTACCCAGATAAAACCCGGAGGTGAGACAGTCGGCGACCAGCCAGTAGCCCAGGTCATCCTGCCGTACCGCGACATAGAAATCAGTGCCATAGTAGGCATGGATACCCTCGATAACCTGCCGTGCCGCAGCAGCGCTGCTCCCGATGTACACCCCGGGGAACGCATGGGTATCCGTGATGTACACCCGCGTGGTTCCACCCAGGCTGGTGACCAGCGCGGAGAACAGCATCGCGTAGTCCTCGCAGTCGCCGCCCTGCTGCAGCGTCGTCGCCGGGGCCTGCCAGACGTTGTCCGGGTCGTCGACATAGGTGTGATTGTCGTGCAGGTAGTCGAACACGGCGCACACCATAGCGATGTTGTATTCACCCACCGCGGGTGATCCATAGGAACTGGCGATGTCACGCGCCTTCTGGTATACCAGGAACTGGTCGGAGTCAACGAGGTCATTGACCCGGTCGAAATCCCGGTAGTAGTTGTAGGAGCGCGACGGATTACTGCTGCTGTTGTAGGGGCGGAGCTGTAGACTGGATAGATTGGAAAACGAGCTGTACGTCCGGCTGCCCACGTCATACCAGTGATGCGATGGATAAGGAATCGAGCCGGCCCGATTGTTCACCATGAAGGAGAGCTCCAGAGAGAAATCATACAGACCAGGCTGCGAGATGCCGTCCCCCGCCGCCAGATAGATGTCCCGGCTGCCGCCGGATGGTATCTCGATACCCTCGCTCTCATCCGTCCAGCTCCACGGGTCTCCATCGATATCGAGGACTGCATTGTAGACGAAGATGTCATTGCCGCCGCGGTTGGGCACGGTTATCTTGACGGCGCCGCCATAGCGGGCATAGAGCGGGGCGACGGTGATGGAGAGCGAGGGCGTGACAAAGCCAGGGCGATGGGGCAGCTGCTCCTGCGGCGTGGACTCCAGCCGCTCGTAGGCTGAAACGCCGGGCGTGGTCAGGTCTCCCGGGCTGAAACCCTCCCGCGTGGTATCCTCGAACGGCCACGACGTGCAGCCGGCGAGGAGCACGACGACGAGCAGGATAGCAGCGACTCCCTGACGCATGAGTGGAAAAGCGGCCTAGATAAAAAGGTTTCCGGACATAGACAGGTACATGCATAATGAATAAATAGACATGCAGGTTACAACGTATGGGAGGCGGTAATGCCTGAATACAGCACCATCTCAGTGCGGAAGGCACTGCACGAGGAGATAAAAAAGGCGGTGAGTGACCCCCGGCGGGGCTACGACACCATCGCCGAGTTCACCAAGGAAGCCATCCGGCTGCATCTCCACCGCGTCGTCAAGCCAAACATCGAAAACATCACCCTCAGCCGGCTGCAGCGCGCCATCTACACTCAATGGTTCCGGCAGGTCTTCCGCAAGCCCTAACGGCGTTACCAATATTTAAATAGGGGCTCTATCTTATGCCCTCCAGAAATACTATGGATATAACGTTACATGCACTCGGCGGCTACGAAGAAGTCGGCCGGAACATGACCTGTCTAGAGATTGGCAGCGAGGCTGTCATCCTGGACATGGGCATCTATATGGACCGATACGTGCCGCTGCAGGACAAGATAGACCAGATGTCCACGAAGCGACTGATACAGGAAGACGCCATCCCCGACGACGGCCCCATCGCCAACATACGGAACAAGGTCAAAGCCATCGTGCTCAGCCACGCCCACCTCGACCACATCGGAGCCGCGAAGCGCCTGGCCTCACAGTATGACTGCCCGATCTATACTACTCCCTATGTCACCGAGATCCTCCGGCAGAAGGAGGAGAACGACAACTTTAGCCTCAAAAACAAGATCATCAGCATCAGCCCCAACTCCTCCTACCGGATATCAGACACCCTCGAGGTAGAATTCATCCTGGCGACGCACTCCGTCATCCAGGCTTCAATGGTCAACATCATCACGCCGGCGGGCAACATTCTCTACTCGCTGGACTACAAGTTCGACAACCAGCCTACCATCGGACAGACAACCAACAAGGAACGCCTCCGGCAGCTCGGCAAGGAGAACACCGTAGCCCTCATCGTCGACTCCACCAACGCAGAAAAAGAAAACAAAACCTACTCTGAATCCGTGGCCCGGGAGATGCTCCGGGACGTCCTCCTCGGCATGGAGACCGAAGGGCACGGCGTCATCGTCACCACGTTTTCCTCACACACACCACGCCTCAAGAGCATCTTCGACGTCGGAAAAACCATGGGACGCGAGGTCGTATTCGTCGGCCGGTCGCTCCACAACTATATCAGCGCCGCCGAGGAGCTCGATTTCATTAACTTCTCCGACCGGGCTGAGATCATCAAGAGCGCTTACTGGTCGAAGGGACGGCTAGAGGAGATACACAAGAACCGGGAGAACTACATGGTGGTAGCCACGGGCAGCCAGGGCGAGCCAAACGCGACGCTGTCCCGGATGGCCAACGAGGAGGTCCCGTTCACCATCAAGCCCGAGGACTTCGTCGTCTTCGCCTGCGGCGTCATCCCGACGCCGACCATCCAGGGCAATCGACAGATACTCGAACACAAGATTCACAACAAGCGCGCCCGGATATTCAAGGATTTACACGTGTCAGGGCATGCCTCCCGGGAGGACATCCGCGACCTGATAAAGATCGTGCAGCCGAACTCTATCGTGCCGGCCCACGGCGACATGCACAAGCTTGCATCAGTCGCGGCGCTCGCCACCGAGATGGGCTACACCCTGGGACGGGACGTCCACATCCTGCAGAACGGGCAGCACGTCGCCCTGTAGGCTACGCCGAGCGAACCGTGACCGTTTCAGTTGCCATGGCATCGATGTCCGCCGTCACGAGGAGATGCAGCATGTTGTTGCCTTCCCGCTGCCCGACGATGACTCCCCTGTCCACGCTGTAGCTACCCGGGGGCACATAGAACTGGAGGTACGCCTGCACCGGCATGGCAAGATTGTTCTCCACGGTCGCCTCGACTGTCCCAGTTGACCCGTCATTCGTGGTGTAGCTATAGTTGAGTCGATAGAGCGGTATAGAGTAATCCGGCTCCTCGTAGATGTAATCGGTCAGGCAGCCATCCTGCATGGAGACCATGCGGTAACCCCAGTAGGCATCGCCGCTGGTACCACTGGACACCGTCGTCGTGGTAATATACGTGGTGTCATTGCGGATGGTTACGTCATCGTAATGCACGTGACCGGCAAAGCAGGCATCCACGGTATACTCATCGATAAGAGAGAGCAGTTCCTCCCGTCCCAGGTAGCCGTTCCCCAGCAGCGAGTCGTTGACGGTCTCCCAGAGTGGATTGTGATGTAGCAGCACCACATTGAATGCATCACTATGGCGGGCCAGATCTTGTTCTATCCAGGCGAGCTGCTCCTCCTGGACATGACCGCCCCAGTTGAACGCTGCATAGGAGATAGCATGCCGGCTCCGGTTCGGCCAGTCATACGAGTTCACCCCGGTGAAATGACAGTCATCATAATCAAACGAGTAATACAGGGGGCCGAAGTAGCGCTCCCAGAACGTGAAGCCGTCCTGCCCGGTCTGGATGTAGCCGTCATGGTTGCCAGGCACCAGATACGTGGGCACGTCGAACTGCTGCAGGATCTCGTAGCAGGTCCGGTATTCAAAGGTGTACTCGAAGGGGTAGAGCTGCCCGAATACGAGGTCGCCGGTGATGACCACGAAGTCGGGATGCAGCAGGTTTATCTCCTGGATGCTCTTCTTTGCTGCCTTCCATCCCAGGGTCTGCTGAAAGTTTTCCTTAAAACCGCGGGGATCGCCGATGTGGAAGTCGGTGAGATGCACGAATGATACCCGGGACTCGTATTCACTGACGATGGACACAGCCCGGGGAACCGCCAGCTGGTATAGCTCTCCCTGGCATTCCACCTCGACGGTGAGATTATAGAGGTCGGGCGGCAGCGATGACGGCACCGTCGCGGTGACATCCCAGCATCCCGTTGTGTCATTGAATACCGTATCAGTCACTGCGAGTCGCTGCTCTATCTCCACGGGATCGTAGGCCGTAGCCAGACTCGCCTTCCAGCCCGACGGCGTGCCATCCAGCCGGACGCTGGCCACGAAGGAGCCATCCTGCGGTACGATGACCGGCATAGTAGACCGGGGGACCACGATGGCTGCACCGCCATCCGGCTGAGGGTCACCGGGGAAATGAATCCGGACGGGCGATGACGAGATTGCTTCACTGTCGGAGAGAACAGGCAGCGAGGTGTTCGTAGTCTCCTGGACACCAATAGCGGGTACCACGGTCGAAGCAATAAAAACGAGGACGGCAAAGACAGCCAGTTTTTTCATTGCATGTACATCGGTCAACAATTTTTAATCTTTTTCCGGGGTCACCTTTTTTATCACCAGCCACGTTGCCATACATGGCACAGGCAGTCTTCAAGATGCCAGTTATCTTCGTCGACGACATCGCTGTCTCGAAACAATTCTACCAGAATCTCTTCGAGCTGACAATCGAGCATGACTTCGGGGAAAACATCGTGTTCAAGGATGGGTTTTCTCTCTGGCAGCGGCAGCGGGCTGAACATATCATCTTCGGGGCACCCCGCGGCTTGCCTCCTGATGCCGGCAGGCAGGTGGAGCTCTACTTTGAAACCGAGGACATCGAGGACCTCTGGCAGCATATACAAGAAAATGACGTCGAGGTCATACATGGACTCAAAGCGGAGGCATGGGGGCAGCGAACCTGCCGCATGTACGACCCGGATGGCTACATCATCGAAGTCGCGGAGCCCATGGCCGCCGTCGTCCAGCTGCTGGCGGCAACGGGTATGAGACCAGCCGCGATTGCCCGGAAAACCCAGCTGAGCGAGAACGCCGTGCAGCAAATACTGTCAGCACAACAATAAAAAACAGCCGGGTGTTGCACGTCTATGAAGGTCTGCCTGGGCGGCACGTTCAGCATCATCCACGCCGGACATGAGGCACTGCTCCGCCGGGCCTGCCAGCTCGGCGACCAGGTCGTCGTCGGTCTCACCAGTGACGAGATGGCCCGACGGCGGGGCAAAGACGTCGCCTCCTACGAGGAGCGAAAACGACATCTCCAGGAGTTCATCCAGCGTATTTGTGATGTAGAGACGGACATCGTACAGCTCGACGATGCATACGGGCCAGCCGCCACCGGGGCCTGCGACGCCATCGTGGTCTCCCCCGAGACGGCCTCCATCGCAGCAGAGATAAACACCATCAGGCAACGCAACGATATTGCACCGCTCCGCATCATCATGGTACCCTACGTGCTGGCAGACGACGGCATCCCCATCAGCTCCACGCACATCAGCGATGGAGAAATAACAGATGGACACCGCATCACCCCGCTCCACATCGCCGTGGGGACAGCCAGTGAAACAAAACAGGCAGCAGCCAAGACAGCCTTCCAGCACCTGCTCGGCCATCTCGACATCCAGTGTACGATGGTGCCAGTAAAAACACCGGAGAACCCTGCCGGCGAACAGGTATGGAAGGGCGCCCGCCATCGAGCGGAGCAGAGTCTCGGCAACGCAGACTACGGCGTCGGCATCGAAGCCGGAGTCATCGAACACCATGGTATAGCGATGCTGGAGCATGTCTGCGCGCTCCTCGACAGCGCCGGCTACCTCACCTGGGGAACCGCCCCGGCATTCCAGATACCAGCTGAGATGGCAGAGAAGCTGCATGACACACCCATCGGCGACCTCGTGCCCAAGGGAGAGGAAAGCCTCGCCGCGTATCTCTCACACGGCGCCGTCACCCGACAACACCTCATGCAGGAGGCAGTCACCGCAGCGCTGCTTCCACGGCTGCACGGCAGGCACTAACTTTTTATGTCGCTGCTATATTCCAGTTTGCCCTTACTGCGGGGATGGCCCAGCCTGGTACGGCGCAGGATTGCTAATCCTGTGGGCGTTAGCCCTCGCGCGTTCGAATCGCGCTCCCCGCGTTATTTATATATACTATAATTATTTTAAAAGAGGAAAAAGGAATGCGGGGAGGGTGAAGATTAGAGGTTAAAGATCCATATCTCCTGCTCAACGGCTGCCTTGT
>JBNGDQ010000070.1:0-7182 GCA_049975285.1 Thermoplasmatota archaeon | reverse complement strand
GAAGAGTTTTTCCTGTCGGTTGCGGGGATTTACGGGTCGCGCCTTGGCGGCGTTGAGCACACTGCTGACGGAGAAACTGTAGGACAATGCGACGTAGAGGAGTGCAATGGGTAATCCGATGGCGAATGAAAACACGGGTGGGGACCCGAGGGCGAAGCCGAAGGCAAAGATGACGCTGAAAAGCAGGATGAGCATGAACAGGCAGACCGCCAGCGTGGCTCGCTTATTCCTTCGAATGTGGTCCTCCGGCAGCATGGTCGGCTAAAAGGATACCCGTGGTACCTCACGTGTTTCGCTCGGGATGTCGAGCATATCTCGCTCTGTTTTTCCCATCAGGCCAGCGAACCAGCGACCCGGCAGCGTCTCGATGGTATTGTTGTAGCGGAGCACGACGTCGTTGTACCGCTGACGGGCATATGATATCTTGTTCTCTGTATGGCTGAGCTCGTCCTGTAACTGCAAAAAGTTTTGGTTGGCTTTCAGGTCCGGGTACTGCTCAGCGACGGCGAACAGGCTTTTCAGGGCGCCCTGCAGCTGGTTGTCCGCCTCGATGTTCGCCTGGCGGCTGTCCGCCTGCATCAATGACGCGCGGGCCTTTGTGACCGCCTCGAGCACCTCCCGCTCGTGTTCCATGTATCCCTTGACGGTCTCAACGAGATTGGGGATAAGTTCGGCTCGCCGGCGGAGCTGCACGTCTATCTGCGCCCAGGCGTTGTCGATGCGGTTTTCCGCCCGGATTATCTTGTTATAATAATAAGCGGGTATGAGCACCACGAGCAGTACGATGATGATGCCGAGAACGATGAGCCAGAACATGGTATCCCGATAGAGAGATGCCAAAGCGCATATATAAACGATGTGCTCCGGGCGGCTTCATCCCGAAAGTCGTGGCGGTGGATAGTCACTGAGTTGGCCCGGTTCAATAATATTCGTTATTATAACAAAGCGTTCATATTATGAGAAGGAGCATTCATAAGAATACGTCAAGAAATAGGTGGATTTCTTTACGCTCTAAATTTTATCTACCTACAGATAGACGGCTTGCTCCGTGTGCAGCAATGATTTTCTTTACAGCTGGCTCTACCTTTGTTTCGATTGAAAAAATTATCGACAGTTAACATATACAATATGTAGCATGATGGGGGCCGAGGAAGAGGAATAAAATGATTAGCGATATTATTTGATGGAAAATTCGGAGTTGGTTAATTTGAAGTTCTCAGGTTCACCTTAGGTTGAAGTACTTGAAGAATCCTCCCGGGATGATATCTAGTTAGGGAATTTTACTTTTCTAAACGTTTTCGAACTTCGAACCATTCTCTATCTCCCTGGAAAAGCCCGGAGAATATGCCGGCATATTCGCACATCCCACATTTTTCGCATATTGGTTTTGTTCCGAAGCCACTACATCCAATACAACACGGTGTTTTCCTTTCTCCTTTATGATCCAAGGATAAGATGGTCCAATTGGGACAATTTTTCGTCCAATAATTCGTTCCGAGAAGATCCAATTGTTTATCCGTATTGTAAGATTTGTATGGGTATCTTCTTTTCAAATCTTTAATTTTTTTTATAATATCATTTCTCTTCTTTCCATACGGGATCCATAATTCGTCGTCATTGGAAAAGGGGGTATGAAACTGGAAATTTATCATATCAACTCTATCCTTCCACTCTTTAAAAAATTCTTCAATATATTGATAGTTCAACGAGTTTATGGTATAATTTATAGTGATATTTGAGTCCCCGCTGAAGTTTTCAACGTTTCTCTTTATTCTACTATAGGTTCCTTCCCCACGAATTTTATCATGGATCTCCTCGTTTCCATCAATCGAGATATAATACTCAGATTGTCCGAAATCCTTTAGCGGGAGAGTCCCATTAGTAACGATATCAAAACTCACTCCTTTCTCATCAAAAAGTTCTATTATTTCCGGGCGGAGTAAAGGCTCACCGCCCGTTAAAGCGACCTCAATGATATTGTTTTTTATGAAATTTTCTTCGATAACATGTTCAAATTGCTCCGTGGAGAGCTCCTCCTCCTCAACAAAATTTTTCCGCCAATAACAGTGTTTACAATTAAGGTTACACCTATTTGTAATGTCGCAGGATCCATAAAAGAAAACTTTCTGTCCGGCTTTTACTTTAGCGTATTTTAGAAGAGTTAAAAGGTCCTTTCTTATACCCTCCGGTCTAGACAAACTAGAAAATAATGCTCCTAATACTTCTTTCATTCACTTTTCCTCTCTATTCAACTATTAGTATCGGGATTTAAAGTTTCCTACTTTTTTATTTTTCTTGAGTTTTTGTTCCCGAAGAAAGGTCGTTACCTGCTACCCCTTCGGACGCAGAAGGTGGCATCTACCTGCTGGATTAAATCAGTTTCGAAAAAGTTTCGGGATAGAGCCGCTCCGGGCGTATCTTTTTTATCAGGATTCAATATATCGGTATATGGATGCCGCATACGCCGTCTCAGTCATCGTGGCTATATTCGCCATCGTCAACCCCATCGGTAACATCTCATTTTTCACCACGCTCACCCGGGGCTACAGCAGCGACGAAAAACGCAGGGTAGCCGGCAAAGCCGTCATTGCGGCCGCGGCGACCCTCATCGTGTTCGCCCTCGTCGGCAAATACATCTTCATGCTCTTCAGCATTACCATCCCGGCGTTTCGCATCGCCGGCGGCATCCTGCTGTTCCGAGTGGCGCTGAGCATGCTCTACGGCGGCACGCCTGGCACCAAGATGACGCCTGACGAAAAAGGCGAGGCGCTGGAGCGAGAGATGGTTGGTGTCATCCCGCTGGGTATCCCCATGCTTGCCGGCCCCGGTGCCATCTCCATCGTTATGCTGTACATGTCGCAGGGCGGCCTGGTTGAGGGCGGCATGGTGTTTGCCGCCATTGCTGCCACGATGGCCGTCACCTACGTCATGCTTCGCTATGCTGATGCTATCTTCCGGCGGATGGGCCGGACGGGTTCCTTGGCTGTCTCCCGCATCATGGGCCTCATTCTAGCTACGGTCGCCGTGCAATTCATCATCAACGGCATCCATGATGTCGCCGTCGAATGGGCCGAAGAAATCAGGGCGCTGCTGTAGACTACAGCACCCGCTCGTAGAAAAGGATGAGGGCGATGAGGACGGCGAGCACAGCCAGCCAGATGAGCAATGCCGTCAATGTCGTCCGGCGCGCTTTCTTCTTCTCCCACCAGCTCCGGGGGTTGATGCCCTGCGCCAGAAATGTCGTCACCCCGGCAAGGTTTATGCAGACCACGTTGACGCCGAAGAGCAGCAGGGCGCCGCCGGCGTCCGACCACAATTGAGAGCCGAGCAGCAGCCCGCCCGCCACGATTGGGGGCAGCAGCGCCACGGCGACCATGACGCCAACGAGGGCTTGGGCGACGCCCTTGGTCACCGAGAGGGAGCCTGCAACGCCAGCTGAAAATGCCAGCAGCACGTACATCAGATTGATATTCACCCGGGACGCTATCTCCGCTGCCGTAGGGTCGATGGAAAGTCCCGGAATCATGGAGGCCAGCAGGCCGAACAATACGCCGACGGCCAACGCCAACAGGTAGCCCAAGATGCCGGAAAACAATGACTCCCGGGCCAGCTTTGAATCAGCCAATGTGGTCGCCAGGGACAGCGCCATGTTCGGGCTGAGTAATGGCGCGATGACCATCGACCCAATGATGACTGCTACGTTGTCATAGAGTAGCCCAATAGCAGCGACGATGCTGGCCAGCAGCACGAGGACGATGTACACCGGGGAGATACGTGCGGCTTCGACGGTGCTCTGATATATTTCTTCGATGCTGATACGGGTCTTCTCGGCTTTATCCTCCGCCGTCTCTTCCTCCTTTTCCTGTTGTTCCTCCAGCTCGGGCCGGGGCACCGTTGCCTCCACGTTCAGGAGAACCACGCGGAAGCGCTCGGAATGCGAATAGGCGTCCTCGAGGATTTCCAGCGCGCTCTCCGCCATGGTGTCGGGGAGGATGATTCGGGCGAACCACTCTGTTTCGGTTATCTGTTCCTTCCGGACGTCGATGACGGTCAAATCAGTGAGGAGTTCTTCGATGCTCTGCTTGGGGTCGTAGGGATAGCATACCTGCATCAATCGAAGGCCCATTGTTCCTCTATCGGGTGTCTCTTAATGTAGTTTGCCATTTTAATCGGCTTACGCCGACATCACAGCGTGTTTTTGCCCCGCTCAGCCCAGGGGAAACTGGTGATGTCCAGCGACTCGGTTGCCAGCTGGATGACATCAGACTGCTGGATGTGTTCAAGGATACGGCGAGTGATTCGGGTGCGGACGCCGCGTCGCCCGCGGGCATCGGCCACGTACCGGATGTGGAAGGTGATCCAGTTGTCCGTCAGCGTGAGAAAAACAGCTGGCTCCACGGAGCGCCTGAAAAGATAGTACCGCTCGCCCAGCTCCTTCATTTCCCGTTCTGCCTGTTCCGCCGCGGCCGTTGTTTCCTCCCGGACGATGTCCGTGAACACCGTGACGGCTTGTTTCCAGTCGCTGTCGTAGGAGACGGGCAGCACCAGCTCGTCCCAGAGGAAGTTGTTGTTCTTGGTATAGTTGTTGACCGTCCGGGAGAGCACGTAGCCGTTGGGCACCATGTCGATGCGTCCCGTCTCCTGCTCCCCGGTCAGCCAGCCGCCGGTCTCCATCAGCGAGGTGTACAGGATACCGATGTCGATGACGTCCCCGGTCGTGTCATATATCTCAATACGGTCTCCCACGCGGTACATGCCCGTGAGAAAGACGACGATGCCGCCCACGAAGTTTTTGAAAAAGTCCTGCAGCGCCACTGCGATGCCGGCGGCGATGAGACCATATGAGACCAGCAGGGTCTCCGTCTGCGTTACCCATATCCGGATGGCCGCCACGAGGAACACCACCACGAAGAGAAGGGAGACGGCTTTGCGGAACGAGTACCGGGTCTTGGCATCCGTTATCCGGGTTATGACGGCCTCCTCGAGCAATATCCGGAGCACGCAGTATAGCACGGTGAGCACCAGCAGCGTGTAAAACCCTTGCTCCAGGTACGGCCAGTCATAGCGAAGGGCGGCGAACCAGAGCAGCACGGTTGCCGCTGTCAGCGATGCAAGCACGCCCAGTTTTTTTAGCATGTCACCCATCGTTCACAATGATATATCGTGGCATCATATAAAAAGAGAGGGAAAAGGCGGGGTTAGCCGTGTCTGCCTTTGGAGCCGATGAGTGCGGCGGCGCTGAGAATCGCTGCGGAGAGGACCACGAGTCCACCGTTTCCCGTGACGTCGATGTCGAGTAGTTCAGCGGCGGTGTCCACGATCCACAGGTCGATGGTGAAGAATATCAGCCCCATGATGACGAGTATCACCACGGAGATGACCAGCATCAGGACACCGCGGGCCATGTCAGTCATGTCGTCAAGTGCCATCCTTTTTTCACCTCCTACCACTAGATAAGATCATCCTATTTATATTTTTATAAATATTTTAACTACTGATGAGTACGAATGTGCCACAGGGAGGACGCAGCAGTCCGAGGGCAGGTCACCTTTTTTCCAGAGACCGCAGTATCGCCACTGCAACCAGCACCAATGACGCCATTACAGCCAGGGCTATCCCCCGGGCCAGACCCGCAACCAGATCTGTATCTGGAACAAAGTGGAGCGCCCCTGCATCGGCGTGTATCAAGAGCGTGGACGCGGTCACCAGGGCCAGAATGGGAGGTATTGCATACTTTGTTGCCGGATATACCATGGAAAGCCATCGTTTTGAGGCGATCTCGGAGGCGAACACTTCTTTTTCTAGAAACCAGGTGAAGATAGCCGTGGTCACCAACGCGGTCAAGGGAAGCCCCAGGGTTCCCACTGTCTCATCCATCAGGTCAAGGACTCGTGTCCCGGCAACCCGCAGGCTGAGGGAACTATAGCTCAGGGCGGAAGGCAGCCCCATGAGCAGGAGAGCAAGAGTCAGGGCCAGGCTGCTCTTTTTTCTGGACATTTTTGCCGTGCTCATAACGGCGGCCACGTTCACCTCCAGCATGGCGATGGACGAGGTCAGGGCGGCAAAAAAGAGCACCAGGAAAAATGCGAAGGCAACAAGTTGGCCGGACGGCATAAGTTCAAAGGCGGCGGGAAGCGTGGAGAAGACCAATTCGGCTCCCATGGTAGGTGTCATTCCATGTGTGAAAACGATGGGGAATATTATCAGCCCGCTCAGCATGGCCACCATGAGATCTGCACTGGCAATGATAAGGGAGGAACGAGGTATGTTGGTCTCCCTGTCGAGATAGCTGCCGTAGGTAACCAGAACGCCAAAACCAACGGAAAGAGAGAAAAAAGCCTGGCCAAAGGCGGCGCTCCATATCATGGGGTCGCCGAGGACGGTAAAGTCCGGGGTGAGAAAGAAATTCATTCCCTCACCAAAGCCTGACAGCGTGGCGGCGTAAAGAGCTAAAAGTATCAGAATCAGCAACGAGAAGGGTATGAGAATTTTGGATATCTTCTCAATACCTTTCCGGACTCCCAGCGAGACCACGCCCCCGGTTGCCACGGCGGAAACAATAAAGTAGGCAACCGGCTGATATGAAGAAGAAAAACCTGAAAAGGTGACACCTGGATCCAAAAGAGAAGAAACAAGATAAAAAAGCGTCCAGCCCGTAATCACGAGATAGTAGCTTAAAATCAGCAGCACCACTATGCAGATGAACCAACCAAAAATTTGAAAGCCGGGTCCTACCTTGCGAAACGCAGACACCACGTTCTCCTTCAGGTGACGTCCCACAGACAATTCCAGAATCATCAGCGGGAGCGCAAACGCGAATACGGCGAAAAAGAAGGGGATTAGATAGGCTCCGCCGCCGTTTTGGCCTACCACGGATGAAAACCGCCAGATGTTTCCGATTCCCACAGCAGAACCAATCGCGGCAAGCAAAAAACCAAGCTTAGATGACCACTTTTCCATGCTGTCTTGCCTCCGTTTACTCTCTGGTAAAACAGTATCTCCGAAAGTGAGTAGATAAATGCAGGCGAATCCTCACTTTTTTGCGGCGCGACGCCGCAAAAAATGTATTTCTTCACCATGGCAGCTGGAAAATGGCTAGATGCAGCGGAGGATGCACTTTTACCACGTTCTCCTGTCAACAGCCGTTATTGCAGGGAACATGCGAGAGCCTTCTCTCAAAAA
>JBNGDQ010000069.1:0-7313 GCA_049975285.1 Thermoplasmatota archaeon | reverse complement strand
CTGTATCCGTCTTATTCATGTGTACCACCTTCCAAGATATCCTCAGAGTATACATGGTCTTCCCTTTTACCGGCAACCCGCTCGATAAGCATTCCCATGATGACGACGAATACCACGGTCAAGGTCAGCCGGAGCGCCATGAACCGGGCGCCCATGAACTCGAGCTCGACTAATTCCTGCGGCAGCTTGATGCAAGCCCACGCTGAGAGGAACACGATAACGTTGGCGACCCGGGCGCCCTTTTTGAGCAGCCCCGCAGCCATGGGAAACGCGACGTAGAGCGGCCCCGTAGGCAGCATCCCCATGAACAGGGACAGCGCCATGCCCTTCACTCCTGAAGTATGGCCCAGATATCTCACCACGGCTTTGTTTGGCACCCAGACGGCGAACAGCCCCATAATGACCATCACTCCGGGCAGGATGACAATCATTTCCATGAGATAGTCCCAGGAGGTCGAGGTAACCGCTGCCTGTTTTCCCGGGAACAACAGCAGCAGCGCCACCGCGATGCCTACCACCGCGGCCAGCACCAGGATATCCCGGGCCAGGCTTTTCCGCATCTGCTGCCTGTTGTCGTTCACAGTATCAGCCCCATGATGAGCGCGATGACGATGGCGACGACGAAGCTGATGCCGTTGCGGAGCAGCGCCAGTCGTTTACCGAGCGTCTGTATCTCCAGGGGAAGCGTGATGGTCCCGATCATGGTCAGGGTGGTGATGAAGGCAGCCACGGCGGTCACCGTTGCCCCGCTTTCAAGGAGCGAAGCAGCCAGGGGAAACGACAGCAGAGCGGGGATGTGCATGAGGGCGCCGACGGCGCCGACGAGCAGCACGCCGCCGATGCCGGATTGCTCGCCGACGAACCGGGATATCTGGTCCGGCGGGACGAAGCCGAGCAGCAGACCGATGAAGAGAACGATGATGAGCGTCATGGGGAGTATCTTGATGAAGGACACCGCGGCGGTCTTCAGCGACCGGACAGCTTTTGCCCGGTTCCTGTAGAACGCGATGATGACGCCTGCGATGGCGATGCCGTTGACTACCAGGGCGGTGACGTTCATCTCTCCCGCTCCGTTTCTTCCGGCAGCAGGCTGATGGTTATCCTGGTTTTTTTCAGCTGCCAGCGCTTCTCGGGAGCGCCGCCGCCCTCGTCGATGTAGCCTGCGACTCCGATGATGCCGGCTTTTTTGAGCTCGTTGAGGTGGTAGTAGAAGCCTGACTTGGTCAACTCCTCTCCTTGCTCTAGGAGATGCTCGTAGATGTCGGTGCTGCTTTTGGCGTCGCTGCCGATGAACTCGATGATGGTCCACCGGGTGCGGAACCGTAAGGCTTTACCATATCGGCGAAGCTGAAGCCAGCGGGGATGTGCGTCGTCCGGTGGCGTACAGGGAACATAATCCTTATTCATTGTATTTTACCATTATATTATTGTATTTTACAGTAATACTATAGCAATATATAAAAATAATGGTGGGGATAAGCCTTTTATAATCTCCGTTTGATAAATCGGCAGTGGAGCGAGAAGCCCGATTCTGGGAGCCCAAGGACGGCAGGGTACAGTGTCACCTCTGCCCGCATGAATGCATCATCGCCGAGGGAAAGCGAGGCATCTGTGGCGTCCGCGAGAACCAGGATGGCCGCCTGATCTCACTCATCTATGCCTCTTGTTCATCCGTGCATCCCGATCCCATCGAAAAAAAGCCGCTCTACCATTTCCATCCCGGCACCAGCGCGCTCTCCCTCGGCACCGTCGGATGCAACCTTCGATGCCTGCACTGCCAGAACTTCTCCATATCTGAAGCAGATCCCGACGAATACCGGATGACCGAGCTTTCACCTGAGCAGGCCGCGGAGACAGCGAAGCGGCACGGCTGCCAGGGCATCGCCTACACCTACAACGAACCCTCCATCTGGTGGGAGTACACCTACGACAGCGCCGAGGTCGCAAAGCATGAAGGGCTCTATACAGCCTACGTGACCAACGGCTTCACCAGCCAGGAGGCCATCCGGGAGATAGCGCCGGTGCTTGACGCCGCAAATATCGACGTGAAGAGCATGAGCGACGACTTTTACCGCGACATCTGCGGAGCGAGGCTGCAACCGGTGCTCGATGCATGCAAGACCTATCTGGAGGAAGACGTGCACATTGAATTAACGTACCTGGTTATCCCGGGCCACAACGACCGCCAGGAGGACATCACTGCTTTTTCTAACTGGGTACCGGAGGAGCTCGGCCCGGGCATCCCGGTGCATTTCTCCGCGTTCTACCCGGCGCACAGGATGACTGACGTGCCGCGCACCACCAAGCAGCAGCTCCTCGACGCCTACGACATCGCCAGAGAAGCAGGCCTCCAATACGTCTACCTGGGTAACATTCCCCACGGGGACTATGAGAACACGTACTGCCCGCAATGCAATGAGTTGCTGATAGAACGCCACGGCTTCACGGCCCAAATCGTGGGACTGGATGGAACAACATGCAAAAACTGCGGTGAAGATATCCCCATAGTGCAGTAGGCTATTTTTTTAGCTTGCTCTGCAGCTGGCAGGCTCGGCAGACGGGCTGCGAGGATGGTTCCCCGCATCGCTCACAGGGCTGCAGATCCGCTGGAGTATATTTCTCGCTGAGGCAATCCTCGATGGCCAGGTAGCTGCTCAGGATGCTGTGCCGGGTGCCCGGCCGCTGCGCTTCCAGCTCCATGATGATGTCGCGAAATATGCCGCGGTGCGCGCTGACCGCGTAGGGACATTCATCCTCCAGGACGTCGAGACCGCGGAGCATCGCGTACAGCGTGCATTCCTTCTCGGTTATTGAGCGCAACGGCACCAGCCGGGGTACCAGTCCAGGCTGCACCCGTTCATGGGGCGCGAATCGAGCCATCCGGCGCATGTCACCGTTGACCACGTTCATCAGGATGCTCTGTGATATATCGTCCAGGTTGTGGCCCATGACCAGCGCCGCGGCATCGATTTTTTTCGCCATGAGGTTGAGGCACTGCCGGCGGAAGACACCGCAGTAGGCGCATTCCCCGAGCTCGTCGCTCCGGTCGGCGATGTCGTCCATCGTCATGCCCACCGTCTCCTCAAACGAGATGACATGATGCGGCACATCAAGCTTCTCGCAATGCCTGGCGGCCACCTCAAGCGACTGCGGTCGGTACCCGGCGATGCCCTCGTCGACCGTGATGGCGTGCAGCTCCCGTTTCCGATGCGGCGCGATGACGTCATGCATGATGTGCAGCACCGTCAGGCTATCCTTGCCTCCGGACAGCGCCACGGCGATGACGCCCTCCGGCAGCCCCTGCTTCCGGATGTCGCGCATCACTCGCTGCTCGACGTAGTCGATGAAATGCTCTCGGCAGAGATGGGTGCCGTTGTACTGGATGTAGGTGACCGCGCTGCTTGAGCACTTGCTGCACTTCATGTCTTCCGTCCAAAAATACGGTCGCTCCAGGACTGCGCGGTCTCGACGTCCATCTCGTCGGCCAGCTCGTGGATGAGCTCTTTCTGCCGTGCGGTGAGGCTCGAGGGAACATCCACCGTGATGCGGACGACGAGGTCGCCGTGGCCGCTGCCGCGCAGACGGGGCATCCCCTTCTTTTTGATGGTGAACGTGTCGCCGTTCTGGGTACCAGCGGGGATTTCAAGCGAGGCGCTCCCGTTCATCGTGGCCACCTCGACCTGGCTGCCGAGTGCTGCCTCGGGGAACGAGATATGCTTGGTTGTCAGCAGGGTGTCGCCCTGCCGCTTGAAATCGTCATGCGGCCTGATGTGCACTTCGACGTACATGTCTCCGGACGGTGCGTTTTTTTCGCCTGCCTCCCCTTCGCCTGCCAGCCGGAGGCGCATGCCATCCTGCACGCCGGGGGGTATCTGGACGGTGATGGTACGCCGCTGCCTGACGGTGCCATCGCCGTTGCACCGCGAGCACGGCTTTTCTATGACGGTGCCCTCGCCGCCACACGTGGGGCAGACGGTTATCTGGGTGAAGTGACCGAAGGCGGTCCGGCTGCTCTGCTGTACCTGCCCGGAGCCGTTGCACCGCGAGCAGGTGGTCACGTCGCTGCCGGGAGCCGCGCCGCTTCCATCGCATTCAGGGCACTGCTCACGCCGGTTCAGGGTGACCTCTTTTTCGTCTCCATGGTATGCATCCTCGAATGATATATCGAGCCTGTAGAGGATGTCCCGACCGCGCCGTTGTCGCTGCCGCTGGCCGCCAAAACCACCGAAAAACTGCTTGAATATGTCGTTGAAGCCAAGGTCGCCGAAGATGTCTGAGAAATCGGCGCCGCGGAAGATGTCCTCGTAGCTGTACTCCTGGTCGATGCCCGCGTGGCCGTAGCGGTCATAGCGCTGCCGTTTTTCCTGGTCGGACAGCACCGCGTATGCCTCGGATATCTCCTTGAATTTTTCTTCCGCGTCGGGGTCGTCGGACTTGTCGGGATGATATTTGAGCGCGAGCTTCCGGTAGGCTTTTTTTATCTCCTGCTGGGACGCGTCTTTGTCGACACCGAGCACGTCATAGTAGTCTTTCTCCATGCTCAGTCTACTTCATAGTCGGCGTCGACGGAGTCATCGGCGCCGCCCGGTTGCTGTCCTGCACCGGCTGCGCCGGCCTGCTGTTGTTGCGCTATGTCCTGGTAGACCTTGGCGGATATCTCCTGGATGGCCTGTGAGAGCTTGTCTTTCTTTTTCTTTATCTGGTCGAGTTCATCTGCCTCGAGAGCGTCGCGGAGCTCCTGGATGGCCCCCTGTACCTTTGTGCGCTGCTCGTCGTCGACTTTGTCGCCGAATTCCTCGAGCGTCTGCTCGCTGGTGTAGATGAGCTGATCAGCCTCGTTCCGCGCGTCGATTTTCTCTTTCTTCTTTTTGTCCTCTTCGGCGTGCTCTTCCGCCTCTTTGCGCATCCGCTCGATTTCGTCGTCGCTGAGCTTCGTGGAGCCAGTGATGGAGATGGACTGCTCCTTGCCAGTACCCTTGTCCTTGGCGCTGACGTGGAGAATACCGTTGCTGTCGATGTCGAAGGTGACCTCTATCTGGGGGACCCCCCGCGGGGCCGGCGGGATGCCCGTCAACGTGAAGCGACCGAGGCTCTTGTTGTCCTGGGCCATGGGTCGCTCGCCCTGCAGGACGTGGATGTCGACGCTGGTTTGATTATCCGCCGCGGTGGTGAACGTCCGGGTCTTCTTGGTGGGCACGGTGGTGTTCCGTTCGATGATCGGGGTGGCGCGGTTGCCCAGGGTTTCAATGCTCAGCGTCAGCGGCGTCACGTCGAGCAGCACGATGTCTTTCTCCATGTCACCGCTCATGATGCCGGCCTGGATGGCGGCCCCGAAGGCCACGCATTCCATGGGGTCGATGCCGCGCTCCGGTTTTTTCCCGAATATCTCTTTCACCTTGTCCCGGACCATGGGGATACGCGTTGTGCCGCCGACGAGCACGACGTGGTCGATGTCGTCGGAGCTGAGCTTGGCGTCCTCGAGCGCCTGCTTGCAGGGCTTGATTGTCCGGTCGACGATGGGCTCGATGAGCTGCTCGAACTTCGCCCGGGTGATTTTTTCCTGGATGTGCTTGGGCTCGTCGTCGATGACCGTCACGTAGGGCAGGTCGATGGTGGTCTGCTTCTGGGATGACAGTTCTATCTTGGCTCGCTCGGCGGCCTCGGTGAGCCGCTGGAGTGCCTTGCGGTCCTCCCGCAGGTCTACGCCGTGGGCCTCCTGGAAGCGGTCGGCCAGGTAATCCATGAGGGCTTCGTCCATGTCGGCACCGCCGAGCTTGGTGTCCCCGTTGGTGGAGAGCACCTCGAAGACGCCGTCGCCGACCTCGAGCAGGGTGATGTCGAAGGTGCCGCCGCCGAGGTCGTAGACGGCTATCTTGCGCTCGCCTTCTTTTTCGAGGCCGTAGGCCATGGCCGCCGCCGTCGGTTCGTTGAGAATGCGTTTGACCTCAAGCCCGGCGATTTTACCGGCGTCCTTGGTGGCCTGCCGCTGGTCATCGTCGAAGTAGGCGGGGACGGTGATGACTGCATCGGTTATCTCTTCGCCGAGGTAGTCTTCGGCATCCTGCTTGATTTTCTGGAGTATGAATGCGGATATCTGCTCGGGAGCGTATTCTTTTCCGTGAGCCGTTACTTTTTCGTCGCTGCCCATCATTCGCTTTATCCGGTGGACGGTTCCCTCTGGGTTGGTGATGGCCTGCCGCTTGGCTGCTTCGCCGACGAGTCGTTCGCCGTCCTCGGTGAATGCCACCACGGACGGAAAATAGCTGTCGCCCTCTGCGCTCTTTATCAGGGTCGGTTCGCCGCCTTCGATGACGGCTGCTTCAGAGTTTACGGTTCCCAGGTCAATTCCTATCATTTTTCCCATTTGTATCACCTTGTGAGACTACGACATATGCTGGTTTGAGTATGGTGTCGCCCAGCCGGTATCCTTTCCTGACTTCGTCGATGATGATGCCTTCAGCGTGCTCGTCGCTGCATTCGGTAGCGACGGCGTGATGACAGGTGTAATCGAATGAGGTGCCGACGGTGTTTATTTCTTCGACGCCCTCTGTCTCCAGCATGCGCTGGAATTGTTGCCGTACGAGCCCGAGCCCTTCGTCCTCGATGGTTTCGCAGGCGGCGGCGAGATTCTCGTATATCTCGATGCACTTGGTGAGCAGCCGTTTTCGCTCCGCCGTGATGGCTTCCTCCTGCCGTTCCCTCATTCGTTTCTTGTAGTTGTCGAAATCGGCGAGGAGGCGGAGGTATCGCTCCCGGGCTTCATCGAGGTCGACTTCAAGGTCGGTCTGCTGTTTGGCTTCATCTGTTGCCGGATCTGACGTCGCGTCAGCTCTCGCTGTTTCCTCTGATGACTCCATATCGGAGAATTGTATAAAAATTGTTCTATATAAAATTTGTGTGCCCGGCTGTTCTGTTGGAAAGGGCTGATGGAGCAGGGGCATGGAGGAAAAAAGAACCCTGCTCCAGCAGAACACAGGCATAATACCTGCCGCTATTTAAATTGTTTTGTTAGAACAATTTTGTCTTTATAGCACAACATATATATTTCTGGGGGTATTACAAAACCGATGGCAGACGAAGGCGAAGGATGGGAAGAAAAAGGTACCTACTCCGGTTACATCATCATGGGCAAAGGAGACAAGCGCCGTCTCGTCGACGAAGAAACCGGCAACGTCATCACCGAATACACCGTATAATTATTCCGTGGTGGCCACCACCAGGCCTGCATATCCCACGTAGGCAAACACCCCACTTGGTACGTACAACGAAATACCTACGAAGGGAGACAGGAAGGAAAAAGTGGAAAAACGCAG
>JBNGDQ010000068.1:0-7320 GCA_049975285.1 Thermoplasmatota archaeon | reverse complement strand
TCCACCCGGTACCAGAACCAGAGCGAGGGAATCTGGGATACCAGCATAGTCTGGGATACCTCCTGCCGGAACCCGACCATGTCCTCTTCATCGACCGGCTGGTCAAGCATCTTGTATTTACCGTGATAGTCACTCAGCCGCAGCTCCACTCCCCGGCTGCCGGTATGAGACACGCCGGCGAACGACGCGCTCGTCGTCTGCTCATTGGAATAAAACAGGGTGGTAAAGGCAGCGCCGTCTTCAAACCCGGCATCCGGCAGCGGTATCGATGACCGGGCGATGGTGCTCCGCGGGGCGGGATATTGCAGCGTGGCCATGACCTCCCGCGGGGCAGCTACGGCGCTGACGTTGATGCTCTCGATGGTGTTGCTGCCGGAGACCCCGGCGACATAGGTGGGCGGCTGGTCCACGGGCATGCCATCTATCTCTCCCTCGGCAATCTGACCCCACCAGCCGTGCGCCTTCTCGGACAGGATAGTGATGTTGGGGTTCGGCGTGACCTCCAGCCAGCACGCATCGAGATACCCGGCGACCTCCGCCGTCAACTGGGCGTCCAGCGCAGTGACGTATACCCGGAAGTTAAACCGCGCGCTGCTTCTGTCCGCAAGGTAGGAGGTAACATCGGCCTCGATGTCTTGCCAGCCGCCGGTGACGCCGCCGTTCTCCACCACCTGGTTGTCAAGGGTAATCTCCCATTCTACACCATCCAGAACGGTGTCATTGAAGAACACCTCGGCGTGCAGCACGTACCGGGAAGCGTCGCCTCCATCCGGGACGGTAACATCCTGGTAGACTTTGCCGTACCAGCCTTCCTGCCAGATGATGCCCCGGCGATAGATGCGATAGCACGTATCCGTGGGATCAGTGGGGCTCGCCGCAGTGGAGAGTTTCCAGGTAGATACATCATCGACTCCCGGTATTGGTACGCCAATGGTCGGCTCGCTGATGTTCCGCCAGGCGGTGCTGCCGCCCTCAAATTCGGCGTTTTTGATGCCCGCGGCGATATCACCATAGGCGCCCGAGATATCTCCATTGCCAGCAGTATCCCAGTACACGTAATAATAGCGAACCTCATGCGGCGACGTCGTTCCCTCGAGCACCCAGGAGACCGTCACGTTGGCATTGTCCTCGGCATCATAATCATCGCTGAAGACAAGGTCACAGCCCACTTTCCCTTCTGGATACCAGGTATCATTGTCCCGGGCGTAGGCCACGACGCGCACTGAATCCGGGTCAAACGCCCCCGTGGGGAACGTGCCCGTCGTCTGGTTTTGCTTGATGACATCCATCAACGCAGTGAAATCAAACGTCCGCTGCACCATCTTATCCTGATACACGAAGCCATCCCGATGGCCCTCCCGCCGCACGGTGACCGGAACTCGGTAATGCCAGTCGGGCTGCCACCACTCTGCATCCTGCGAGGCAGGAGGAAACGGCGGATAGGTGGGCTTCCGGACGTCGACCACCAGGCTGCCCACGTTGTTGTCCTCGTTCGTCTCTGTAAACTGGTCATCATAATCCACCACCACGAACAAGGTATGATTGCCCATCTCGTCGGCGAACCAGTACAGCGTGATGTTCTGTTGCTCCCCAGCGGCGATGTCAATCCGCTGCGTGGCCACGGGATTATCCCGCGTATTGACATACAACGCAATCCCTACATCATCAACGTCAGTGTCACCCTGATTCAAGACCGTGACATTGATCTCCACCTCGTCAAACTGGAAGACATCCGACGGGTATATAGAGAGACTATCCCTGACCAGCGCTACATCTATCCCATCAGCGGCCTGCACTCCCTGCATGCCCCACGTGCTGCCAACCAGAGATGCAATGATGATAAAAGCGATGAACGATTGTTTCAAACTACGAAAGACTGGAGCTTGAGTCACTTTTATACCCCTTGAGCCCTTAAATAAAAATTTGATTAAATAATTTGTGGTCACCCCTGAACTGGTTATATGAGGAAACAATGCATCCGGCTCAATGCCTCGCGAATCGACATCATGAACCCATGTGCCCTGTACCGACGTGCATCAGCCAGCCCTGCGCTCTCACAACGGCTCGGCGTCCTCGAAGCCCTCCCGCTGCCCCGTGCCCGCCTGCCGCTGCAATCGATCGGGATGAAACAACAGGTTGAGGACGTTGACGGCGTGCTCCCGGCTCCGCTGGTCGGCCAGCCACCGCAGCATATCATCGCTGTCCACCTCGTCCTCGTGCACGAATACCTCGATGACATGCACGCCGGTCAGAACCTGCACCTGGATGAGTCCCTGCGATGCCTCATGAGCACACTGTTTGTCGATGGGCTGTGGACCGGGCATGCCCAGCGCCATGACGATGTCACAGCCCCCGTCGATGAGGTTTTTGGCTGCACAGGGCAGGTCCTTGATGCCCGGGACCGTGTACCGCTCGATTTTGAAACCCGTGGCATTGTTTTTCAGCTCGTCAATGGCCGCGGCGGCCATGTCGTACCGGGCGAAGGTGGTATCTGCGACACCGATGCGCTTCATCGGTCTCCATAACGAGGGTGGTTATTTGGAATTTACGCCCGGTCAGCGGTACGCTGTGGCTCCGGGGACATATAATAGACAGGTGATGGAGTATATCCCCACGCTTTTTGGAAAAATGTATCTTATAATTTTATATATGTATACCAAAATTTTATAAATAAATATCTGTATTGTCTTGAATTGGGGGCAGGAGGGAAGGTTTTGAGCCTACGCAACCTCCCAACGGCTTCTCTATTCTCTCCTGCCCCCCTTCTTTTGCTTCCTTGCATTTATGGCGCCAGGTTGTCGGCAAATATTTCGACATGTTTAAGTCCATGGAGAGCTTCACCAATCATGAAGACAGGTACCATACTCGTCGGGGTTATACTGCTAGTGTTCGGCCTGCTGGAGTACACCGAGACGACGTCATTCCTAGTCGAGTTCAACCTGGGCATAGCCACGGAGACCCTGGCGCTGACGCTGCTCCTCGTCGGACTGGCTATAGCCGTGACCGGCGGCGTGCTCTCCCTCAAAAAACCAGTCTCCACCACGGCGATCAATCCCAACGACATGAAAACCTGCCCATCCTGCGGGCGATCCGCGCCGGCAGATGCCCCCCGGTGCCCCAGCTGCGGGGAACGATTCAAATCAATACAGGCCTGGCGTTAATACCGGCCACTAGCATCAGGCAAAAAGCGAGACTCAACCGCCCCGATAGAGCTCATTTTTTTCCAGTTTTTCCTCGATGCGACCGATGATCTTCCGGGTCCCATTGAGATCATAATCCTTGAATCGCGTACACCTCCGCACCTCTATGGAGAGACCTCGCTCCCGCAGCTCCTGCTGCAGGCCCTCCACCTCCTGGTCGTAGCCCAGCGCGATGACATCCGGCTGGAGTTCCTCCACGATACGGAACATGTCGCCGCTGTGTCCCACCACGGCTCTGTCAACCGGCTTGAGCGCCGCGACGAGCTCCCGGCGCATCTCCTCCGGCATAATCGGGGAATGCTTCCGCTGTCGGACGGTCTCATCAGTGGCCACCACGACCACGAGCTCGTCGCCCATGTCGCGGGCTTCTTCCAGATAATGCAGGTGACCGATGTGCAGCAGGTCGAAGACACCCGTAGCCATCACGCGGACCATTGTATCCAGGCCTCCACGATGTCCTGGCCCTCGAGAAATACGAGGTCATGCTCGTCAGCATACGCTTTCGCCTGCGAACGGGTCAATGCCTCACCGTGATCCATCATCTCACAGCCGGCCATGACCGGAGTCACGCCGGCCATCTCCGCCAACGACACCGACAGTTCAGTATGCCCCCGGCGCTCCCGGAGCAGCCCGTCAGCCGCCCGGCATACCGCTACGTGACCAGGGGCCCGGAATCGTTCACCCAGCGTTTGCCGGGCATCGCTCTGGCTCATCTCCTCGACATCGCGGGCCAGCCTTGCCATCTCCCGGATGGTCAACGCTCGATCGTTATCCGTGATGCCAGTGAACGTCTCCCGATGGTTGACCGGCAGAGAGAATGATGACTTCGTATCATAGGGAATATCATCCGGGGATAACCCCGTCAATGCAGGCCATTGCTCGGCAGCCCGGGCAAACACGTCCGCCAGGAAGGGCAACCCCAGCTTCACGGCTATATCGTGATGTATCATCAAAAAAACGAGACCACCGCCGTCATGCCGCATCTGGTATACATGGTCCGGGGAGACATGCTCCGCAGCGACGATGAAATCGGTTTCCTCCTCCCGTCCCTTCGCGTCATAGATGAGGACGAAGTCGCCGTCGCGCAGCGCGGTCAGCGCCCGTTCAAGCTTCCGGTTGAATCTCATATTTCTTTTCTTTCTGGTCCATCATGGTGGAGATGTAGCCGGCCACCCTGTTTCGCATGACCTTGCTCTCGATGTTGGTGTACTGCTCAAGCAGTTCCTTGTTGGACTCGAAGTTCTCTGAACATTGATCCGGAAACTCCGCTACCATCTTCTCTGCGACACGTTTGATATACGTTGGACGTACGTTACCCACTGAATCACCTGCAATGGGTATACGCTCATCCTTTAAAAAGCTTTTAGCCGGGTAACGTTTAAGAGCCACCCGGCAATGCAATACATGGACCAACGGATAACCCAGGCAACGGTCTGCCTCATCGGACTGCTCTTCATCACGGTCGCATTCCACGGCGTCACGGCATCAAAGCAGAGCATCACATGGTACACCAAACCGGGCAGCTACGACGAGCTCGTCGGCTGGTACCAGACGCTCGAGGAACAGCATCCCGGCTACATTGAAACATTCAAGGCCAACGAACTCTACGGCACCGGCAGGGTTGCCGGCGGCTACGACTGCTGGTACGTCCGCATCACCAATGAGAGCCGCGGGCTGGACAAGCCCGAGGTGCTCTTCCTCGGCAGCCCCCACGGCGACGAGACCGTGGGCACCATCTCCGCCTACTGGTTCACCGACTGGCTCATGCGGCATGCCCCCGGCAACGCCTGGCTGCAGTGGCTCATCGACCACCGGGAGATATACATCGAAGTCAGCCATAATCCCTACGGATTCGACAACGTACAGCGCACCGACAGCCACGGATGGGACCTGAATCGCGAAGCAGACTACGACGGCCCCGGCGGACGCGGGCCACCGGAATGCTGGCAGAGCGTACCCGGCCAGACACTCGTCCGGTTCGTCAACAACCACACCATCCGAGTGGGCACTGACTTCCACGGCGGCGTCCGGATGCTCCTCTACCCCTGGGGGTCGACCCACACCCTGGTCCAGGCGACAAGCCCCGTCTCCGGCCGGGAGTACTGGTACGCGCCCCCTGACTTTTACTTCTACGATGCAGCAGCACTCCGCCTGGGCAGCTACATGGGCGACTACGGCGGCGATCTGACAGCAGCGAACATCGGGACGATACCGGAAACCGTCGGCTATCCCGCAGCAGGGAGCCTGGCTCCCTGGGCGTACGGCTCCGACGTGGTGCGGCATCCCGTCGAAGCGGAATGGGTCAATCTGTCCAGCGGTTACCCCGGCGCCGGCATCATGTGGATATCCCCTGAGCTGTCAGTCATCAAAAACCCGCCGGAATGGAAGTTTGGCAGCGACACCATCCCCGGCTACGGCATCGACACCCGGCGGTACATGCTCCACCAGATCGACCTGGCGCAGCCCTACCTCCGCTGGGTCAATCCACCACAGGGCATTACCGATGATTCGGTCACCCTGCAGTGGCAGGTCAACGGCAGCCTCGTCGTCGACCACACCATGCTCCAGTGGAGCACCAGCCCAGACGTCATCGAACATCCAATGGGGCAGGGAATCAACCATGACGACTATGCAGGGGAATACCAAGGCGGCACCGGCTGGGACGACGCCCGCAACGGCAGAAGCAACGGCGTCACCTGGCAGGACACCATCGACGTGCCCACAGGCGCCACGGATCTCTACATCGTCGCCCGGGCCCAGGTAGACCAGGTCTACGGGGACACCATCGCTCCAGAGACATATGGCAATGAATCCTACCTCCGATTGATACAGGAGCGCACCAACGCCTCCTACCATGAGGAAATAAACGGTACCGACGGCGTGGAGACCATACAGGGCCAGACATGGTGGTACTCGGACGTGCTGCATCTCACCATAGGAGGCATCAATCGACCCCGGGCGGGCGTACTCTACATCAACGACCAGGAGGTCATGCCCCTGCCTTGTTCCATCCCGGTCGTCATCGGCGACATCACCATCGAAGCCTTCGCGCCGGGCGCGGACAGCGTCACTTTTTCAGTTGACGGGGAGGCAAAGGACACGATATCCAGCGAGCCATGGCAGTGGACGTGGAGCGAGCGCGCCCTCGGCCGGCACACCATCGAGGTCACCGTACAGGGCGACAGCCCGGCCATCTACACCCAGGATGTCTGGATCGTCAACCTGGGATAGCACTTGGGCTGCACGAAGGAATGATATCTACGCACATCAGAGCATAGTATAGCTCTTGTTAACAGACTGCTGGCTGTGGTTTAAGGAGTTTGAGTGTGCCAAAGCTATAAAAGAGTAGAGATGGGGTGTGCCATGGTGTCATGTGGTGCTGGTGGCCATGGTGCCTCGGTGACTTCGACGTGGAAGGCGCCGAAGCAGAAAACTGACCCCACCTGTATTATCTGCTCGCCGGGTGCAAAGCGGTAATGAGTGTAATAGTAGCCGCCGGTGCCCAGGATGGGAAAGCCGAGTATCTGGAATGGCGAACCGTATACGGTATGGGGAGTGTCCCATTCGGAATCAACGCTTCTGATATATACGCCGAAGCTGCCGGTCATCATCGGCCCGATGGTTACGTTGAGCCGGACAGATTCGCAGTCCGGCGACGTGGAAAAACTCTCGTTCCAGGCATACGGCCGCATGCCAATGATGACATAGTCCCGTGAAAAGATGACATTATCTCCATTCGCCTGTCCAGTATCTCCCTGAAGTGATGATGTGGCAGTGCTCACGCCGGTGAACAGCAGCAGCCCGAGCACAGAAAATGCAGCGAGCTGTGACAGCCAGTTGTCCATGTCAATCTATCAACATCTCCGTTTTATTATGCTTTTCGAAAAAAACACGCCTACCTGACACAAGAAACTCCAAGAAGAATATATCTCTTGTTAAATGGCATCCAGTGCCTGGGAGAGGTCCTCGATGAGGTCATCGACGTGTTCGACGCCCACGGACAACCGGATGGTGCCCGGCTTGATGCCGATGGCGGCTCGCTCTTCATCGCTGAGGTAGCTGTGCGAGGTATTGTACGGCATGCTGACCAGGGTCTCGACGCCGCCGAGGCTCGTCGCCT
>JBNGDQ010000067.1:6309-7501 GCA_049975285.1 Thermoplasmatota archaeon | reverse complement strand
GAGAAAAGCAAAGCTATATATAGCAGGGACGTGCAATAGTGTAGGTATGACCGTCGTTACGCTGGAGGACCTCGCCACCGCCATCGCGAAACGCGTCAAGATCGACGTGGAGGCAGCCATGGGCGACGCCAACTTTGTCATGGACCTGTTCGGCTACGAGGACCGCATCATCGACAACGTGCTCGAGCCCGAGGACCGCCAGCTATTCTACATCCTGGAGGAGGAGGGCATGCTGACCACGGAGCGAGAGGAGACCACCATCTATGACGGCCGGACCTGGCGCACGCATTACTGGTTCCTCAACAAGCAAACCATCCTGGGCTACAAGCAGGGACAGGAAGCGAGAAGTGAAGCAGCGGAGGACCAGGACATTGAAGGCGTCTACGAGGACATCCCCGACGAGATGTGGCATATAGAGTAACGAACGAGCTGTGCATTCTTCAAGGACGAAAAACTTTCTTGGCAGTTTATTCAAGTTGGTTTCTGTTCATCGGTTAAGGAGCAGGTTCTTCCATACAAGGCATGAACATCGTACAAACCAACAATGTTCCGCCCGTCAGCCTCATTTTGGACAACTTTTTGAACAAACGGTTTATATGCCTTCCGGGAAATAATGGGGTGAGGCACAAAAATGAAAGCACATATCCCTGTAGCGGTATTAATAGTGGGGTTACTTATCGGCGTTCCCTCGCTCGCGGGCATCCCCGGCGGAATACATGATGCCAGCCGCGAATCCTGTGTCCCCGGCGAGGTGCGCCCGACAGCCGATGGATACGACATGGTCGTTATCGCTCCTGCACTGTTTTCGGATGCGCTACAACCCTTGATTGACCATAAAAACAGCCATGGCATTGAGACTTTTTTGCAAACAACCGATGCTATCTATGATGCATATGAGGGACGAGACAGGGCTGAACAGGTCAAATATTATATCAAGGATGCCATCGAGCAACACAACGTGACCTATGTACTGCTGGTCGGCGGGCGTGTCGGTCAGCGGTTCAAGACCTATGTTCCGATGCGGTACGCAAATGTCGACGATGATTATACCCATAAACAGATTCTGAGTGACCTGTACTTTGCCGACATCTACAGGGAAAACGGTGACTTCGAGGACTGGGATGAAAACGGCAACGGTGTCTTCGCTGAATGGACCGGGAATGGGATGGCGCCTGACGACAAAATGGACCTG
>JBNGDQ010000067.1:0-6299 GCA_049975285.1 Thermoplasmatota archaeon | reverse complement strand
GACCGGAAGGGGAATGACGCCCGATGATCGGATGGATTTAGTGCCCGATGTCTGCCTCGGCCGGCTACCCTGCAGATCGAAACACGAAGTGACTGACATCGTAAACAAAATCATCACCTACGAAAATAATGCTGTATCTCAAGAGCAATTCAACAATATCCTGCTGATAGGGGGAGATACGAACCCCGGGATGGGAGACCCGTTTCCCTTCGAGGGAGAATCCTGCTGCGACTGGACCCTCCCATATCTGCCAGATTTTGCTGCCACGAAGCTGTACGTCTCAGATGAAACGATGACCGGTCCGGATGACTTCGTCTCCGCCTTTAACCAGGGATACGGGTTTACATTGTACCATGGACACGGATTACAGGACAGGCTGGAGACCTACAAGCCAAACAGTACGGAAATAGTAGAAATATTTCACAATGACTATGTAGCGCAATTGAATAACGACCTGCTGCCCGTCATGGTGGTCGGCTGCTGTCTTACCACTGACTTTGATACCAGCATCCTCAACTTCCTGGATTTCCTCAACAACAGGGAACAGCATCATTATCTCACAAATGTGAGGACTGAATGCGTCAGAGAATGCATCGGCTGGAACATGGTGAAAAAACCATATGGCGGGTCGATTGCCCATATCGGCAGCAGCTCGACAGCGTGGGGATCCACGGGGGATGCAAACCACGACGATGTGCCAGACTCAGTCCAGAATGGATATACGTCGGGGCTCTGCACTGAGCTGTTCCGAGCATACGGCGAAGCCGGGAAAACAATACTCGGGGAAATCCATCGTGATGCCCTGACTCGTGTCATCGAAGACAATAATGCAAGGGCCAATAAAGTGCAATGTAAATGCGTCCAGGAATTCATCCTGCTGGGTGACCCCAGCCTCAAGATCGGCGGCTATCAATAGGACACGAAGAAAAGAGGGAGTTTCTCGCTGGCCTTGCCAGCTATATCTCTTCGCCTTTAAGGATACGGTCCACGATGTCCCGGAAGCCCTCAAAGCCCACGGGTCGAGCGATGACGCCCTTGGCGCCTGCCTCCTTGAGTTCCTTGGACCATTCAGTGCCAAAGTAGGCGGTGAAACCATAAATGTTGGCGTTCTTGTCTATATCCATGATGCGGCGCGTGGTCTTGACGCCGTCGATGCCAGGGAGCTTGAGATCCATGACGACGAGATCTGGTCGCTTGCCCTTGTCCATCAGCTCCCGATACAACGTTACGCCTTCCTCGCCACTTAATGCCTGATAAATATCGACTTTGAGCGGTGACAGATATTCCTTGATGAGTTCCTGGATGGGCTCCTCGTCTTCAACCACCAATATCGTGCTCACGGTATCACTTCGTCAGCGTGATAACATTGCAATATTTATAAATCTATGTGTTTTTACGGGGTCAGCGATACAGATTGGTGCAGCGCCAGCCGAGACGATACACGCCCTCACTATATGTAGAATGATTTAAATATCCCGTGCAGGATTAAATGCCGCAGCCATGAAGACACTGGTTCTATGCATCGATAGAGACAACGACCTGGGACGAAAGACAGGTATTGCCTCCCCCGTCGTCGGACGGGAGAACAACCGTGCGGCTGCGGAAGCACTAGCCCTCGCCGACCCGGAAGAGTCAGACGTCAACTGTATGTACTCCGCTATCTCCACCTACGACGGCCTCGAAGGCAATGCTGAGGTGGCGACTATCTGCGGCAGCTCCGACGTGGGCCCCATCTCGGATAAGCTCATCGCCGACCGCCTCGACCAGGTGCTGGAAGACGTCCAGCCGGACGGCGTCATCCTGGTAACCGACGGCGACGAAGATGAATACGTGCTCCCGTTGATACAATCCCGGGTGAAAATCGATGCCGTCAAGCGAGTCGTCGTCAAGCAAAGCGAGAGCCTGGAGGGCACCTATTATCTCATCTCCCGCTTTATGGAAGATGAAAAAATGCAGCGGAAGTTTATGCTGCCCCTGGCGCTCGTCCTCGTCATCTGGGGGCTCTCCGCAGTGCTGGGCTCACCCGCCTGGGGATTCGCCACGGTGCTGCTCGTACTGGGCGCCTATCTCCTCGCCCGGGTCTTCCACCTGCAGGGATTCTTCGCCCGGCTGGGCAAGGAAATCTACTCCGGGCTGCGCAGCGGGCGGATATCACTGTTCGCCAACCTGCTGGCCGCGTTTATCCTGATAAGCGCTATCCTCTCAGCCTACAACGTGGTGAACACCCTGGAGCCCGCCCCGGAGACCATATTCGAGGCGAGTATCCGGTTCATCCATGAGGTCACCTGGTGGTTCGTCGCCGCCGTGCTGATATCCATCGCAGGGCGGTTCACCGACGTCTACTTCAAGGAAAAACGAGTCCTCTGGGGCTACGTTATCCTGCCCTTTTCGCTGCTGGCATTTGGGCTCATCTTCTCCGCCTCGACGGACATGCTCATCAAGATCGCCATCCAGTCGGAGCCCCTACAGTCGCTGCTCACCCTGCCCTTCCTCAGCCGGATCATCGAAGGCGTCCTCATCGGCTTCATCGGTACCGTCATCTACCACATAGCTGAGGATATGTACGGCGAAAAGAAGACGGAGAAGATTAATAAACAAGAGGGGCATTAGGGCGGTAATGTCTCCCCTGTTGATCGTTCTTATTCTCATCCTGGCCTGGGTCGGGGTGCTCCTCGTGGCCTACCGCTGGGAAAACGAGGCCCTCTCGCTCTGGGGCCCCATCCTGATGTGGAAGACCGAGCGGGGAAAAAAATTCATAGCCCGAGTGGCGCAGCGGGATCGCTTCTGGAATCGCTACGCTGACGTGGGCATCTTCATATGCCTGGCAGCCATGGCAGCCATGTTTCTCCTCATCCTGTGGAACGTCTACCTGACCTTCCAGATAGCCCCGGAGCAGGCACCGTCACCTCAGATGCTCCTCGGGCTGCCCGGCATCAACCCGGTCATCCCCATCGGCTACGGCATCGTGGCCCTCGTCGTCGCCATCGTCGTCCACGAGCTCTCCCACGGCATCCTGGCCATGGCTGGCAAGCTCAAAGTCAAGGCGCTGGGCGTCATCTTCCTCATCGTGCCCATCGGTGCCTTCGTGGAGCCAGACGAGGAAGAACTAGAGGGGACCACAGCGCGGAAGCGCTCCCGTGTCTTCGCGGCTGGGCCGACCACGAACATGGTGCTAGCCCTGGTCTGCCTGCTGATATTGGCGTTTGTGCTGGCGCCGTCTATAACGCCGCATGCGGATGGAGCCATCGTGAGCAATGACTTCGGTGAACTGGAGCCGTGGAGTGTCATCGCCGCGGCGAACGGCACCGCCGTGGTCAATGCATCCTCGCTGGAGGACGTGGCTGACAGTTTTACGCCCGGGGGCAGCTATCTCTTCCAGGTCGCCCGGGACGGTACCTCCAGGGAGGAGTACATCCGCTATGGGCTCTATGTACGCCATGTAGAGGATGACTCGCCGGCGGCCACGGCGCTCCAGGAGGGCGACATCATATGGCGCATGCAGTACGACGGCACTGATTATCTGATGGCGGAGCAGGATGCCTTTATCGACCTAATGGAGAACACGAGCGCTGGCGCGTCTCTCTCCATCACTTTTCAGCGGAATGAGAGCGAGCAGACGGCCTCCGTCGTGCTGGCTGACAAGGCTGACTTCACGGATGACGCTGATGATGAAGGCGTCGGCTATCTCGGCGTCGTGGCATACGGCATCACTGACATCGTCCGGAGTACTGATTATTATCCCACGTTGCTGCAGCCCTTTGAGGGCTCATTTCTGCCGTACCTGGCGTTGCCGTTCATCGGGCTGTCACCGTTTCCCAGTCAACTGGCGGGTATCTATACGCCCTCCGATGGATTCTGGATGGTGTACAACATGCTGTACTGGTTATTCTGGCTGAACTTTGCCCTGGGGACGTTCAACGTGCTGCCGGCGGTTCCGCTCGACGGGGGATACATCTTCCGGGATGGCCTCGCCAGTGTCATGCGGCGCCTCGGCCTGGATAACAGGGAGCGACGGGAAAAAATCGCATCCAGCGTGACCACCGCGTTTTCGGTCGTCGTACTGGCTGCTATCCTGTCAATGATATTTATCCCGCAGCTCCGCGGTCTGCTGTAGGGTTATGCCTTCCGTCGGATGAACACGAACATGATGCAGACCAGCGCGAATAAGATAGCCGCGGGCACGGCCCATATTATGGCCCCGGTATCCTCGTCGGCCGGCGGCGTGTACGTCCGGATGGCCTGGTTGTCTTCGTCGTAGTAGTGATCGTATTCACCGTCGCCGTCCGCATCGAAGAGAATGACCTTGAAGCCATCGATGACGTCGGTTTCGACGCTGCGTAGCTGGCCGGCCTCGACGTCCCAGTACACGTATTCCTCGGCGTCCATCTTCCAGAGGAGGTAGCCCATGGCGCCGGGGACGGAGACGTTGACGTTGTCTCCCCGCTCCCGGGGGTTGGCTCCGGCTTCTCGCTCGATGCTGTCCGGGATGCCGTCACTGTCGTAGTCGACGGGAATAGTGAACGAGATCGGACTGTCAGCGGTATCGTTTTTGTTACGGTTGGCTGAGGCGTCTATCGCTTCCACGTAACATGAGTATTCACCGGGAGTCTCATAGCTCCGGGCATAGTGATAGCTGCCGCCGGTACCCGTCATGGTGTAGGTGGACGTGCCGCCGGTGGGCCCGATGACGTACAACAGCACCTTGTGCAGCGGATGTTCATCCTGGATGGCCACGGAAATATTCACGGGCTCCCCGATAACCTGTCGCTCTGGAACGGCGGCCACGCCGGCAATCGACGGGGGCGTGGTTTCCACGCCTTCATGGACGACTCGGAAGGGCACGCTGTCACTGACATCCCGGTTGCGTCGACCGGTGCCATCCCCACCGGTGTCGTAGGCCTCGACCATGCATGTATAATATCCAACGGTGTTGAAGCTCGCGTTATAGTAGTATATATTGGTGTCTCCCAGGCGATACATGGGATACTGGATGTCGCCGTCATCGCCAGATATCACCACAATAGCTTCGTCGATGGTGGTCTCATTGTCCCGGATGTTCGCCGTGATATTGATGGGGTCACCCCGGAACCGGGTGGTGTTAGAAATCCTGACGCTGGAAATGATGGGCGGCAGCGTATCGGCAGGCCCACCCACGCGTATGTTCTTGATAGCCTGATTGTTCTCCGTCCGGGATTCCTCCTCACAGCTGGCCACCACTTTGAGCGCATAGGTGCCATTTTCGGATGGAGTCCACGTGGCGAAGACCGTCTCGTTGACCTGCTTGCCGATGATTCGCTCGACGGTACCATTGGGTATGAGCGTATACCGGCTGGCTCCCTCCGCCCGGACCAAGAACTGGAGGGTCGCCGTCGTGTTCATGTAGCCTGTATTGTGCAACAGCACGCTGATGTTCACTGTCTCGTTGGCGTCGGGATGCAGCGGCGTAAACCCGATGTCATACATGTGAACCTCCAGGTCGGGACGAGGTGTCACCTCGATGGACTGCACGTTCCAGTTGTCAGCCTTGTTGGTCTCCGGTATGACATTGTCCTTGTTCGCCTCCGCCCGGATCTGCCATCTCCCGTTCTCTGCCGGCGCGCCGTAGGAGGCCCGCCAGGTAAACGTTATGTCTTTGCTGGCTCCAGCCGCCAGGGTGCCCAGGCCCTTCACCAGTTTCACGAGCGTGTCGCCCTGCGAGAGAGACACCGACACGTTCACCGGGGGAGATGCAGCCACGTCTTTCCGGCCGTCATTCGCAACAGTGACCGTGATAGCGGCGGTTTCTCCCTCCTTGATGCCAGCGGGGGCCGAGACATCCACCACGTTAAGGTTCGCCGCCGGGGCAACCGATATAGATGCCACGTCCGTCACCCGGTAGCCAGCGCTGTCAGTCATGGTAATCCGGAGCGTCCACATACCCGTGTCTGCAGCGGCGGCAAACGTGTAGAAATCGGGGAGCTGCCAGTTCCGTCGATCAATGCCGCCCTGACCGGGCATGAATGAATATCCCAGGTCATCGATGTAGAGCGTATTCTCGCCGCCCTCGGCGTTCGCGGTCAACCGGAGCTCGATACCCGTCAGGGTGCCCGCACCGGAACGCCATTCAGAGAGTGTATCCGCATCGATGACGTATTGATGCCATGCACCGTCCGCCGTCAGCTCGCTCATCGAGATCGTCAGCGACCGGTCGGGGCTGCCCGCCGTCATGAGCGTATAATCCAGCTGGCTCTGCGCCGTGTATCCCTCCACCCGGTACCAGAACCAGAGCGAGGGAATCTGGGATACCAGCATAGTCTGGG
>JBNGDQ010000066.1:3210-7544 GCA_049975285.1 Thermoplasmatota archaeon | reverse complement strand
CCTACGGCGGCATCGACTACGACCAGGGATGGGCTATCTGCACCGTGGATGACGGCTTCGCCGTGACAGGCTTTACTGCATCATATGGGGCCGGGAACAGCAACCTCTGGATTCTCAGAATCGATGGCCAGGGTCATGAGCTGTGGAACGTGACGTTTGGCGGCCGTGCATGCGAGACAGGCTTTGCCATCGAGGCGATAGACGGTGGTTTCGCCGTCGCCGGCTACTATGAGTCATGCGGCGGCCCCTATGATCTCTGGATTCTCGCTACTGACGGTGATGGCAATGAGCGCTGGAACCGCACCTATGGAGGCGAGGGGATAGAGGTGGCTCGTTCCATGATTGTGACTGATGACGGGTTTGCCCTCACGGGATGGACGTCGACCTATGGCGCCGGCAACCGGGACTGCTGGCTGCTTATCACTGACAGTCAGGGCAACGAGGTGACACGCCGGACATATGGCGGCCCGGGTAACGATGGCGATTTTTCCCTCGCTGCTACGGAGGAGGGATATGCTATCGCTGGCTGGACGGCTTCATATGGCTTCGGCGGCCAGGATCTCTGGCTTTTTAGTACCGATGCCGATGGCGACCTGCAGTGGGAGTACCACGCCGGCGGCCCGGGCAACGACGTCGCATATGGAATGATTCACGTTGATGATAGATTCCTCATGATTGGTATCACTGAATCCTATGGTGCCGGGAAGGACGACCTCTGGTTGCTTTCACTGGATGACCCACAGGTGTCCATCACCCCTGGCGGCGGTATCGGTATGACCCTCCAGGTGTCCAGTAGCGGGCAGGAAGAAATAAATGGTGCCTGGACGGTCTCGTTCGATGGATGGATACTGCCCTTGGAGGCATCCGGGGTTATCGCGGACCTGCCTCCAGGGGGAAGCACCAGAGTTGCCGTACCCACGTTTGGCTTTGGCTCCGTGACGGCGACGGTCACGTTCGGTGACGTGCAGCGCCGGGCTGCCTTCGTCAGCCTGGGGCCCATTCTGGTGCCGGTAGGATAAAGATTATAACACGCTGGCCTATTTCTATCCCGAGGATACCATGGATAGAAAAACAATTGCACTGGCTGTATCATTTGTCTTTGTATTGAGCGGGCTCGTACTGGCGCTGCCGGCTACCCTGCAGCCGCATGATGCTCCGCTGCAGCATGACGACACCGGCGATGCTGATGCCCCCGCAGCGGTGACGGTCGATGAGACCTATGGGGTGCAGTGGGAGAAAAATTATGGACCCTGGCATCAGTGGAGCGCTCGCTATGAGGGACCGCAGCCGGTGGGTGATGCGGACAACGATGGCAAGAATGAGCTGCTTATTGGCGGCCGTGACCCGTTCATGCGGGTTATGAAGTATGATGAGGCCTCTGGAACCTATTATGAGCAGCAGAAAATCGTGGATCCGGTATTCGGCATCGGGTACAGCGTCTGGCTGGAGCTCTTCGGGGATTATCATCAGATATCGCAGCCCTTTGGCTCCGCCACGGGGTTCTCCATCGCTGACATTGATAATGACGGTGACAATGAGATTGGCGTCGCCTGGGGCAATCATTTCTCGGCTTTTGAATGGAATGGCCGGCGCTACGCATTGATGGGCCGCTATATCGTGGTCAACGAAAACGAGGGACAGGGTGGCACCACGCTGGACTGCGTGGTCGGTGACTATGACAATGACGGTGACAACGAGGTCATCGTGACGGGCGGCTACCGGGATGTGCCGGAGGTCATTGCTCTCAGCTGGAATGGCGCGGAGTTCGTCGAGGAGGCAACGTGGAGTGATCCACGTGGCGGCTCGGTGTTTTTCCCCTGGATTGCCGATGTCGATGCGGACGGCGAAAACGAGACCATCATTGGACCGGGTGACCGGGGTGTCGTGCTCGACTGGGATGGCACCGAGTTCGTTGAGACGGAGATAGCCGAGTTCGATCATCACGTGTTTGGACTAGTGTCGAAGGACAGTGACGGTGACGGGGAGCCGGAGATACATATCACGTATCGGTGGCCGGAGCTCCAGATATGGGAGTGGAATGGTACCGGCTACGAGAAAAAATGGGGGAAGGTCTGGCAGGAGGAGATGGATACCATTGAGGCTATCGACATCGGTGACGTCGACGGCGATGGCACCGCGGAGGTCTGCGTGGGCACTGATCTGGTCCACATCCTGGAATGGAACGGCGATACGTATGTGGAGGAACACGTCATCGAGGATACCTATGGCCTGCTGGCGGTCACCTGCGTCGGTGACTTCGACAACGATGGCATGATTGAAATCAACGCTGGCGCGGTGGGCAACGTCGGCGAGGATGGCTACATGTCCTGGATATTCAAGTACGGCCTGTAGCCCCTCTTTCCTTTTTTATATCTCTCTGTCTTCTCCCGTCGTGAGAGCTGTAAAATGCTGCATGCCCTCCCGGGCGCCGCGGGCCAGGACGACGTCGCCAGGCCGTAGCACCGTGTGCTTGTCGACGTCGTAGGTCCATCTGCCATCTCGCTTGAGGGCGATGATCCACATGCCGGTCTCCGAGGCGAGCTCCATGTCGCCCAGGGGTCGGTCGGCGAGCACCGATGAATGGTCGATGATTCCTCGGACGAAGACCTCGTTGGATTCCATGATGCTCTCCCAGACGATGGGATGCAGCTCGACGTCGCGGAGCTGTACGTCCGCGATTTCCCGGGCGCCGTCGGCTATCATCTCGGAGGCGAGCGCCAGTTGTATCATGGCCAGGGCCTCGTCGACGTCCAGCTCGTCGGCCTTGACATCCCGGATGGCCAGCCGCTGGAATCGGTCGTTGAGGTCGTCGATGAATTCCTCCAGCTCGTAGACCTCGTCGGCCAAGTCGCGGTTGTCGTAGATGATGGAGGAGTAGGCCAGGTCGACCATGAAGGCAGCTTTTTCTTTCATGTCCAGGAGCATCTCCTGGGCTTCCTGCTCGCTCATTCCAGCACCTCCTCGTCGCCCCGGAGAAAATCTGCCAGTTGCGCGAGCCCTTCCTCGGGGCCGACGCCGATGAGTATGTCGCCTTTTTTCAATGTGACGTTTTCAGGGGTGTACAGCCAGCGTTTCCCCCGACGGAGCGCGATGACTCGCACTCCGGTCTCCGAGGCGATGCGGAGCTCGGGGATGCGACGGCCGATGGCTTTGGATTCAGCGGTGATGGTCATCTTTTTTATCATCTCCGCGGATTCCCGGAGCAATCTGGGGAGCAGGGGACTGGTGAGCTTGACGGACAGCAGCTTGACGATGTCGCCGGCTGCATCAGAGATAGACGTAGCGGCTTCGCTCATCTGCAGGATGCCCGCGAGTTGTTCTGCATCCTCCTTGTCCCGGGCGGCCAGCATGGCCATGATGCGCATGTGGTAGTTGAGCTTATCCATCTGGACTTCAAGGTATTTGACTTCCTCGGCGATCTCCTCGCTGTTGAACAGGATGGCAGAGTAGGCGAGATCGATCATGAGCTCGGAGATGTTCTTCATCTCTACGAGCAGCTCCTTGATGCTGGTGGGTTCATACTCGATTTCCTCGAATTCGGCTTCCTTCCACCGGGACCGTTTCATTGATTCCAAATAAACCACCGCTGTTTAAATAAGTGTCGCATGGCTACCTGATGGCAGCGATGGCGCCCAGCAGCCGCTGGATGCAACCCAGATGTTGCATGTACCCAGGATATCGGTGCATCGCCCGGGAGACAGCGGTCATCGCCTCCGGGAGCGCCTGACTGCCATTGTGGCTCCATATGTCGAGCAGCTCCGGCGCCAGCCGCGATGCCACGTGGGAGGGCAGCCGGCTGAGATTCAGCCAGAGCTGCATGACGGCCAGGGCTTCCATCTGGATGCGGAGATCAGTGAGCGTGAGCATCTCTATAGCCGCGCCAGGTTTTCCCTGGTCGAGCAGTTGTATCGCTTCGTGCTCCGCCGTGGCGACCTCCTCGATGAAGCGCGCCTCCGGCCCGATATACATCTCGGTGAGGTTGCCGTGACCGTAGCGCTCGAGCAGCTGCATCGCCACCCGGTGAGCCTCGCCGGTCTCGTAGGGATCGTAGATATCCTGGCTGCAGATGTGGACGGGCACGTAGATGGCGCTGCACTGGTTGGGCGCGAACCATAGGCTGCTCAAGGTTGCCGGGTAGCGCTGCTGCAACCGGTAGACTGTGGCGGCCTCGTAGCCACCCTGGCACATGCCTCGCAGGCCGTGCAGGTCGTGGCTGTGGAGGCGGGACCAGGTGAACATGTCCTGCAGGGTGATGTCGCCCTGCCGGGCCGTGATGCGCTCCTGGAGCAGGTTTTCCCAGGCGTGGTACTTGTAGGAGAGGGACAGCGTTGCCC
>JBNGDQ010000066.1:0-3110 GCA_049975285.1 Thermoplasmatota archaeon | reverse complement strand
TCTGCCAGAGGAGTTTGGGGTAGTTGGACTGTACGGCGACGTCGTTGACCTGGCGGGTGCGGTACGTGTAGGCGTCGGCTTCGATGATGGCTGCCTCGTATGGTGAGGCGACGAAGATGTTCTCTGGCACACCTGTGCAGTGCAATCGCCCGATGGCGTCCTCGGTGAGCAACTGGACTGCCTCGTCGAAGGTGTCAGCGCTCTGGGCGGCGTAGCGCATCCAGTCGAAGTCGTCCCAGGCATGGCGGGTGGGATTGACGCGGTAGCTGAGGGTGTCGGCGTCCCCGAAGGCCAGGCCGGCATCGCTCATCAGCATCCCGGGCTTGATAATGCCGGGGGGCACGTCGTCCGCCGAGGTGGTACCGATGAAGCGGTGCTGTACCGTGAAGTGCATGGGCCGCCCGGTCCAGGGATGATGATAGGTGTACTCGTAGCCTGCCTCGATGGGGCAGAGCACCTGGTAGCCGGGCCGGGAGGGATCCCGAACTTTGAGGAGCAGGCTATAGTTGCCGCGGGTGGCAGCGTCGACGGCGACGATGTCCTTGCACCCGGAGCTTTCATCGTTGCGCCAGATAGTGCTGCCGGGCTGAATGATGGGATGCTGGATGGATGACTGCTCCATGTCAGGGGTGTTCCCCGCTAGATGTGGCAGGCCGGCTAATGGTGCTGTCAGGATGAACAGCACTATGGCCGCCGTGGTGATACGTGATGCCTCCATGTTTGTTCATCATGGAATGGCTATAAAAAGTATGTCCCCGGCCTATAGTACTCCGAGCAGCTGGAGGCCATCGATGGCGAGCCAGGCGGCCATGCCGAGGAGCAATGCGCCGAGGAGCCTTGCTACTATCTTGTAGCCCTGGCTGTCCAGCCAGGCCCGGGACTGGGCTGCCAGGACGGCCACGACGATTTTTGCTCCGATGAGACTGGTGTAGAAGGCAGCGAGAAACGTTACTGCTGCTGTGGCGTTGGTCTGCCATGCCTCTACGAGGAGCGGGGCGCCCACGGAGAACCAGAAGAGATATGGATTCGGGTTGAGCACGTTGGCCGTGATGCCCTTGGCCAGCGATCGAGGATGCTCACCGGCATCTGCCTGTTCAACGGAGAAACTCCGGTAGGCGAGCAGGCAGAGAAAATAGGCGCCAACGAGTGAGATGGCGCCCAGGATGCCGTGGAAGGCGGCCAGCTGGGAGAGCACGAGCACCGTCACTGCGATGATGGGCGCGTCGCTGAACAATGGCGCCGCGGCGACCCGCATGCCGGCATGGCGGCCGTGGTGGACTGCCTCGCTGATGACCAGGGTGAGCAGGGGCCCGGGGAGCAGTCCGGCGGGGAGACCGAGCGCGATGCCCTGGATGAGCAGTGCCACGTGGGCGTCCATGCCTGGTAACTCTGTGGGGCTTTAAATGCCTTCACGGCCGGAGGCCCGGAATGATAATAAACCGGGCATAGTTTTAAATACGGCTGGCTATACCATGCCGAGGTGTCTATGGTGATCAAGGCGTACATCATGATTCTGGTCTATGTCGGCAAGCTCGACGAGGTCCTCCAGGGGCTGCGGGAGATAGAGAACATTGAGAGCATCGCGGTTACCGCAGGGGACTATGACGTCATCGTCAAGGTTGCCGTGGAATCATTGGAGGCGCTCATGGAGACCACGGATCGGATTCAGATGGTCGGCAACATCAAGCGGACGACGACGACGGTGATCGAGAAAGAGATTACAGTATGAACCTGCGGATACGGAAGAAGTACCTGTTCTATGTGCTGCTCATCGTCTCCTCGATACTCGGGGCTATCTCGGCGTCGCTGGACGGCGTGATCTCGTATCTCTACATTGAGAACTCCTGGGTGTTCGGGATGGCGGTCATGGTGGCCGGGATACCCGTCACGCTGGGGCTGGCTGGCGTGTTGTCTCTCCCGTGGGGGACGCGGAGCCTGGGGGCTCGTATTGATCCCTCGTTCCGGCGGTTCCGGTTGCTCAGGCGGCATGAGCTGGGGTATCATCTGCTGGCCGGGGTGGGCAACACCGTGGTGACGCTGTCGCATTTCTATCTGGTGTCGGTCTTTGTTGATCCGTCGACGGTGCTCCCGTTCTTTCAGGTGGTGATATTGTATCTGTTGGTGGCGGAGTCGCTGTCTGAGAAGGATGCGCCGACGCTGGCGGAGATCGAGTCCTCGGTCATCGTGACCTTTGGGGCTATCATGGCGGCGATGTCGCTGACGGGCTCGTTGAACGTGGATGCATTGCTGGTCATCTTTCTGGTGATGAATCCAGCCTGGGTGGTCCTGGCGGTCTACCAGCGAAAGTTGAAGCATCTCGTCATCGATGACCGGCCGAATGATGCCATCAATATCCGGACGTGGAACGTGTTGTTTACAGCGGGGATGATCTCGGCCGCGGTGTATCTCTACCGGCCGGGGTATTTCGATCGGGCGCTGGCCACGGTGGGCGACGTGGACATGTTCGGCTGGCTGGCGCTCACGATGACGATTATCTTTTTCTCGTATATCCTGTACATCCGGGCGCTGGGTATCGGGAAGGCGAGTATCACGCAGGCGGTGAAGGCGTCGACGATTATCTTTAGTATTCCCTTGTCGCTGGTATTGTCGGGGGTGCTTGATTACTCGTTTTCGGCGTCGCCGACGCTGCTGGCCTTCAAGCTCATGGGTATTGTTTTGGTCGTCCTCGGGGTATCCAGCTTTGCGTTGACGGAGGTGAAGGCCTACGTGTTCATCAACGCGAAGACTGGTTACAGGATGGCGGAGCTGCTGCGGGAGGTCTGGCGTATCCGCGGTGTCGCTTCTGTCTCGGTGCTGGCGGGCAAGTATGACTTGATGGCGAAGATTCGCATCCGGACGCTGGGGAAGGGTTACGAGCGGATCATCCGCCGATTGGAGGAGATACCGGCTGTCAAGGAGTTCAACTGGCAGAGCATCCTCAAGGAATGGGAGGAGATATAGCCTTATTTTGTGGGGGAAGCAGGCGGTGGATCGCTGTGGCGGTCTGCGGGGGAATCGCTGTGCGTACTGATGGAGCCTGTTCTCGTGGAGTGCTGTCAGGTCCATGTCCTCGATGAGCGATGCAATCCGCTACATGCACAACGTCTACG
>JBNGDQ010000065.1:0-7792 GCA_049975285.1 Thermoplasmatota archaeon | reverse complement strand
GCAGCAACCGCTGCCCGTACTGCGGAAGCTGCGTGCGATGTGCGGGCTGAATCTATCTCTCCTTTCTGGCTATGCCGGCTCCGGTCAGCTCATAATAGGGAGCGTGGGCACAGGAGAGGCAGAGTTGCCGGTTCCCCCGCCCCACGATGCGGGTTGCCATCACTGGCTGGTGGCAGATATCGCAGATAACGCTGTCATGGATGGGGGCATATGCCGGCAGCTCGACGGCGACGCATTCAACGGTAAACAGCTCCTCGATATCATGCTCAAGAATCTCGAACGAGTGCTCCCGGGACACTTCTTTGAAGCGGGCTTCATCCTCTTTGCTGCCGCCTCTGTCTCTGACGACTGTTTTGAACAGCTGGGAGAACTCGTCCTGTCGGCGTTCGCGTGGCCGGGCTGCGATGCGGACGCCCTCACCGTTTCTGCCTGCCAGGGTGAATGCTGTTTTGCCGAGGTCGCGGAACACCAGGGCGTTGTTACCAAAGGTGCAGCCGGTGACATACTGCACGCCGTCGGCAAAGCAGTTGTTGGTCTCGACCACGGCGACGACGTGTTCCATGCCCTCGGGCGCCCAGCCCATCTCCCGGACGACATACGCGGCTGCCATCACCCCCAGAGCCAGCCCGGGGCAGAAATGACCGTGAAGCTGGCCGGCCCGGAGCAGCAGTTCCTCCAGCGCTCCGGTGCGAACGAGGCGCATAATCTCAAAACGAGGGCTGGCCTTCGCGTGCTCGCGAGCCACCTGCCGTTGCTCTGCTTCGTCGAAGGTCGGCGTGTACGGCTTGATGTCCAGCACCGGCGTGCCGTGGATGGCGTCCAGGCCTTTTACCCGCAGCCTGGTGCCATCCCGCTGCAGCAGCCGTGCGGTGGTCACGCCGATGGCGCTCGGCCGATGCGGGCTCCGCGATGCAAAGACACCCTTGACATCGCCGCTGTACGTGGGCGTCCTGAGCTTGTAACCTTCGGATCGATGGAACCGGAAGACGACCTGGATGTAGTCGCTGTCCTCGATGCGGTAAAGCCCGTCTGCGTACTGCTCGTGTATCTCGATGACACTCTCCTGTTTCCGCATCTCAAAGGGGTCCGTTGGCTCATGCATGTCGTTGTGAACCACGCCGATTTTTCTGATGTCCTGCATGGATGCCTACCCTTCAGGTTTTCATAAACCTTTCTTTCAACTGGCGGCGCTGCCCCCGCGCCGGCGTTTCGGCGACACGGCAATGGATGCTGCAAATCCGCCGGCGGAGACGATGACGATGGAGGCCCCCACCGGAAAATCGGTAAGCAGGGAAAGGAAGAAGCCCGCCAGGCAGCTGGCCATACCGACGAGGGGCGATGCCACCACGATTTTTTTGAAGTCATAGAAAAACTGGTACGCCGTAGACGTAGGATTCACGATGAGCGCGAACACCAGCAGGCCCCCCACCAGGCGAAGGGACAGTGAGACGGCGGCGGCGGTGAAAAACAGTATGGCAAAATAGAAAACGGTGGTATTGACGCCGGCCGCCTCCGCCAGTTTGCGATGGAACAGAACGGCCACGATTTCCTTGTAAAAGAGAATCACGAAGGCCAAGAGGGCCGCTGCCAGCAGCAGCAGAAGCAGCACCATCTGGTGAGTAACGGCGAAGATGCTCCCCCAGAGAATGCGCAATGCCGTACCGGAGGCTGCCTGTCCCGGTATCATGCTCAGAAAGATGAACGCCAGGGCGATGGTCACCGAGAACAGAAAGCCGATGATGACGTTGCTCTCCAGTTTTGCTTTTTCCCCCAGCGGACCGATGAGCAGCGCAGTGCCCAGAGAAAAGATGACGGCGCCGACGAGGGGGTCGATGGCAGCCATGATGCCGAAGGCGGCACCGGCAAAGGCGGCATGGGACATGCAGTATCCGATGGAGGACAGGTTCATCCGCACCACGAAGATGCCCACCGTAGAGCAGACGAATCCGGCCAGCAGGGCGGCGGCCATCGAGGTTATGAGCAGCGGGGAGGGAAGGGCTATCATCAGGTGTCTCCCTCTCTGAAAATGCTGGCCACCGCCGCCGATGAAATCATTTCTTCCCTGGCTCCCTGCATGATTATGCGCCCTCTGTCCATCACCACCACCCGGGAGCACGCCGCCGGCACCGACTGCAGGTCGTGGGAGACCATCACCATGGTGACTTCCTGGGTCCGGTTGACCCGGCTGAGGAGCTCACTCATCTGCCGTCGGGCCGAGATATCCAAGTGGGAGAAGGGCTCGTCGAGCAGGAGCAGTCGCGGTTCCTGAGCGAGGGCTCTGGCCAGCAGCAGTTTTTGAAATTCTCCGCCGGACAGCTTCCCTGCCGGTCGCGAGGAAAAGGAGGACATGCCCACCAACTCCATCTTGTCCCGTACCACGTGCCAGTCGGAGGGCCGGGGAAACCGGAGAGGACCTATGGCCCCCACCCGGCCACTCATCACCACATCGCGTGCCAGAAAGGGAGCAAGGGCATTGATGTCGAAGTTTTGGATGACGTACCCGATGTGCTTTCGCAACATCCGGGAATGGACGGCGATGTCCTTGCCGAAGACATACCCTTGCCCGGCCGTGTAGGCCAGAAGGCCGTTGATGGTCTCCAGCAGCGTGGTCTTGCCCGCCCCGTTGGGACCGATGATGGATACCAGTTCTCCCTGCTTCACGGTGAAGTTTATGTCGTAGATGGCCGGAACGCGCTCCCCCTCGTAGACGGAGGCGATATTCCGGAGGACAACGGCCGGGTCACTGGTGTTGGCACTCATTTTTTTCGATGCTCACGTCAAACAGCTGGTCGTGGTGACGGCTATAGATATCCGCCGAGTAGTCCCCCATGTTGTCCTCCGTCACCTGGCTTTCTATTTCCTGGCGGACGGCCGGCTTGAGGGTGATGCGCAGCGAGGTGCCCGCGGGATCGGTGAATTGGGCCGCCGGTATGCCGCCGTCGTGCACGGTGATGTTGCCCTTTCCCAGCGTGCATCCGGAGGACAGCTGTATGCCGTCGATAATGCAGGATACCGGGGGGGTAGTACCGGTCCAGGTCACGGCGCTTTTTGCAAAGGGGTTGTCGCCGAGAATCTGGTTGGACAGGAGCCCCATGCGGTAGCCGATGACCACGTAGGGGCCGAGGTGTCCGTGAAACCGTTCGATGCGGCGCAGCGTGTCGTCCATGCTATTTCCTCCGGTAGAGGACAAAAAAGGCGAGGGCCAGGCCGGCACAGATAAGGGTCAGAGTGAGCATTACGTCCCTCTGCAGGGTGAGGGAGGATATGCGGCCTTCCAGCTCGCTGATGTCTCCCTGCTTGTAGGCATGGGCGGAGAGGCCGGCAACAATCTGGTCGGTGTTGTAGGCCAGCATCTGGAGATAGGTTTCGGTACCGGGGATGGCACCGGGAAAGTTGGTGACAACCACGTGGGATATCCGTGCATCTGCAGCCACAGAGGCCCCGAAGGAGGTACCACTCTGCAGATTGTCAATGACCGCGCAGACCCCCGGGGCGGAGACCGCACGGGAGATGTTGAGCATGGCGCCCGTGGACAGACTCTCCGGCGGGCCGTAGGAGGCAGTGACGTTGAGGCCAAGCCACGATGCGAATGCCTGCTGCCACTCCATGCAGACCACCTTGGCGCCGGTGAAGCCGTGGCTGGCCATCAGCTCCTGAAGATGGGCTGCCGTATGGTTAATGCGGTGAAGATACGAGGCAGCGTTTTCTCTGATGAGGTCCCGGTGATCAGGAAACACGGCGGACAGTTGACCGGCGAGCGTGCTTACGTAGCTCCGTGCTCCCTCTGGGAGGTTCCACTCGCCAAGGCCGGCACAGGTGATGAGCGCGGCGGAGGCTCCGGAGGCGTCGAGGAGGTCCTGGAGCCAGGGCTCCCATCCCAGGGAGACAATGATATCGGCAGAGGCGATGCGTTGCACGTCGCTGGGGCGGGTGTCAAAGTGAGAGGGGCAGGCACCGGCGGGCATGATATGGTCAATGGTGCTGTGGGTGCCGTTCAGCAACTGCGAAGTGAAGTCTGCCAGGATGGCGTTGGTGCAGACCACGTGCGGGGAAGACTGCTGGTGGGCGTGGGCAGAGGGGAGCGGAAGGAGCAGGGTAAGAAAGAGTACCCCCAGGGTTATGTATAAGATTGCTTTCATGGCATCACCGTAACACTATTTTTTAATTCGTAACACCACGGAAGCATATAATTCTTTGGTAGCAACATTAAAATAATAGTAGCACTTTTAGCGGTTGATGGTGTTACCATGGCCGTGGAGAGAGTAGGGGTTTCCTTTGAGCCGGATCTGCTGCGCGACTTTGACCACGTCATCAGGGCCAAGGGCTATGCCAACCGCTCCGAGGCCATCCGGGACCTGGTGCGCTCCTTTATCCTGGCGGAGCGGGCAGAGTCAGAGGAGGGAGAGGTGGTGGGAACCCTGACCATTGTCTATGACCACGACCGCAGCACCGTCACCAGCAATTTGCTCCACCTGGAGCATCACCACCTGGCGGAGATTCTGTCCACCCTACATGTTCACCTGGATGCGCATGCCTGCCTGGAGGTGCTGGTGATTCGGGGGGAGGCGGGGCGGGTGCGCACCCTGGCCGACCGCATCACGGCCCTGAGGGGAGTGAAGCACGGGGAGTTGGTGATAACCGCTTCCGGCTGATATATTTTTGAGTCGCTGATGGAGTGTGAGGGAAGATATAAATATGACCTACCGCTTACTGACTGACAGTCAGTCAGTGAAACCATGGCCCGCAGCGTGAAAAAACCGGGGGAACGCCGCCAGGAATTCATCAGGGCAGCGGAAACCCTGTTCATGGAAAAGGGGTACCAGAACACCTCGGTCAGCCACATCGTCAACCGGGTGGGCGTGGCCCACGGACTCTTCTACTACTACTTCGATTCCAAGGAAGACGTGCTGGACGCCATCATCGAGCACCTGGTCCAGGAGAGCAGGCGGCGGCTCAGCGCCATCGTGCACGGGGATGGAACGCCGCTGGAAAAATTCCACCGCTTTGTACAACAGATGTTCGTCCTCAAAAAAGACAGGCCGTACCTCATCGGGTACATGCTCCAGGAACAAAACCGCCTGTTTTACCACAAGTGGATGCAGCGCGCCCTCGACAAGATAACGCCGCTGCTCACCGAGATCGTCGAGGAAGGCGTCACCACTGGCCGCTTCGACACCCCGTATCCCCGCGAGGCGGTCGAGTTCATCTTCAACGGCATGCGGTTTTTCCTGTCCTCGCCAGATGACCTGCAGGGCGAGGCAATGCGAAGAAAGATTATAGCCTCCGCAGACATGATGGAACGGGTGCTCGGCGCCGAGGAGGGATCAATCGTGTCCATGTATCGGGAGATGACGCCCGGCGTGCTCGACATGATGGATAAATCAATGCAGTTCGCAGACGGAGGCAGCCATGCCGAATAATGGGTGCTGCCTGCCTCACCGACGGGCATTATTTTTTTTATCAGCCCATATTGACTGACTGTCAATCAAAACCAGCGGAGGAAGTAACATGAAAAAAGAGAGAAAACACAGGGTCCAAAATCCCCTAGCAGCGATTGCCGGCGCCTCAAGCAGCCATCCCTGGGCGACGCTGCTGGTGACGCTGGCCATCACCGGTCTCTTCCTGATTCCGGCCTCGCAGCTCACCATCGACAGCAGCGTGGAAGGCGCCTTCGGGGACGACGTACCCGAGGACATGGAGCGCTTCGAGGAGATAGCATCGACGTTCGGCGAGCAGGAAATGGTGACCGTGGTCGTCGACTGCACCGAGAGCAACGGCAGCATTGCCCGACAGTTCCTGCAGGACCTGGCACCCGACCTCGAAGGAAGTGACTGGTTCACCAACGTGCGGTACACCCGCAGTCTCGCGTTTGCCGGCGACCGCGCCATCCTGTACTTGCCGCTCGAGCAACTCGGGTTTCTCACCGACCCCAATGCAACGGCTGAGAGCATCACGGCAACCTACAACGCCCTGATGGATGAGATGCAGAAACCGTCCTTCATCGTCTCCGACGACGGGACGCTCTACCTGCTCAACATGATGCTCAACGTGACCATCGACAGCGCCGAGATACGGACCACGGTGTTCGACGGCCTGAACGAGATGCTGGACGATACACATGCACAGGCACCGGCATACGAAGCGCTGGACGTCGGGTTCACCGGCGGGATGATGGTCCTGGACTATGAGGGAGACCAGATGGCGATGCAGGACATGCTCATCACCGCCATTATAACATTCGTAGCGATCCTCGTGCTGCTGTTCTTCTCCTTCCGGAGTATATCACTGCCGCTGCTGTCGCTCGTCCCCCTGCTCTGCGGCATCATCATCACCGCCGGGCTCATCGGCGTCTTCTTTGGGGCGCTCAGCATGGCGACGGCCATATTCGCCGCGCTGCTGCTCGGTCTCGGCATCGACTTCAGCATTCATTTGCTGACCAGGTTCATGGAGGAGATGGAGGTTCGCGATGACATCAGGCAGGCCTTCGTGCATACCGCCCGGCATACGGGAACGGCCATCCTGCTCGGGGCGCTGACCACGGCGACGGCCTTCGGGGTCCTGTATTTCAGCAACACGCAGGCGCTCCACGAGCTGGGCATCATCCTGGCCATGGGGCTGATGGTGACCATGCTCTGCGTGTTCATGGTGCTCCCCGCGCTGACCGCGTTGCGGCTCAGAATCGGCTCTCTCCGGGAGAAAATGCAGCAGCGGAGCCGGTTCCAGGTGCTGCACGCCGTCGGCTCCGCAACGGTGAAGCACGCGGGTGTCATGGTCGTCCTGCTGGTCGTGGCGGCCGGGGTTTTCGCCATCGGTGCCCCTCAGGCGGAGATAGAGACGGATTTCACGAAGCTGATGCCGACGGACGTGCCGGCCTACCGGCAGCTGGAAAAAGTGAAGAGTGCTTTCAACTACACGGAGGACAACATCCTCTGCGTCGCTGCCAACTACAGTGAACTGGTGCGGAGCGTCGAGGACTTCCGCGAGATACCGGAGGTCATGCAGGTGGAGTCCGTGCTCGACTATCTCCCCCACAACCAGAGTGAAAAGCTGGCCCTGCTCGCCCAGGCGAGGCGGCTGCATCCCGGGCTTGCCGGCGAGGAGTGGCTCAACATATCAAAGATGACCTGGCAGGACCTGCCGGGAGACGTGCAGGAGGAGTGGGTTGCCGGAGACGGCAGCGAGCGATTCCTCATCCGCATCCAGGCTCGCAGTGACATCTGGCGTGAGGAATACCGGGAGGCCCTGGTAGAGAAGCTCCGCGAGGTAAACGACAACATCGCGGCGCGCGCCATCTACATCCCCGAGCTGGTCGACGTCATGACCCGGGACGTCATCCGGGTGTCGCTCTTCGCGGCGGTGCCCATCATAGCCATCGTGTATCTTGGCTTCAGGCAGCGCAGCCCTGTTTATGCATTGCTCGCTGTGGTGCCCGTCCTGTTCGGCATCGGGGGCATCCTCGGCCTGAGCCAGCTCCTGGGCATCAGTCTGAATATGATGTCCATCATGATGATTCCCCTGGTCATCGGTATCGGCATCGACAGCGGCATCCACATCCTCCACCGCTACAAAGAAGAGGGGCGCGGCTCCCTGCCCCGGGTGGTGCAGCACACCGGTAAGGCCGTGTTCCTCACCACGGCGACGACGACGCTGGCGTTCTCATCGTTCCTGTTCGCCGAGCATCCCGGCCTCCGCTCTATGGGTGAGACGCCGGCGGTCGGTCTCGTGCTCTGCTTCCTGGCCGCCATCCTGTTCCTGCCGGCGCTCATCCGGCTGCTGCTCGAACGGAGGCAAA
>JBNGDQ010000064.1:4576-7894 GCA_049975285.1 Thermoplasmatota archaeon | reverse complement strand
GCGTATTCCTCCAGCATGTCCTTTTTTTCTTGAATGGTGACGGGGCCGCCGCACTCGGGGCAGGTGAGCTCCCCGGGATTCCTGACGATGTCCTCGCCCTGGTATTCGCATTCATCGCAGGAAAAATGGACCTTATATTTGCGCAGTTCGTCGGAGAGAATGAGCTCGTCGACGGCGCCGATGGTCAGGGCTCGTTTGACTTCGTCTTCTCCATACACGGCGAGGCCGGAGTCGGTTTTGAGCTCCCGCATGAACCGGTTCATTACTTTTTTCTCCCGGATGATGTCCATTTCTTCGAGGTCGTCGATGGCCGTGTCGACGAGTTCGCCCAGCCCGAATTCGTCGGTGTAGCCGGTGTCGTAGATGTTGATGATTTTTTCTTTTATCCGGTAGTCGAGGTAGTCCTGGTTGGCGAACGTCCGCTTGGTGGGGCCGGGGCCGCCGAGGAGGATGCCCTTGAGGTTCTCCTGGTTGAGGAACAGCTTTGAGGCTTTTTCCCCGGCTTTTTTGAACCATTCGTTGGCTGCGATTTCGATGAGCCGTTCGAATCGTCCGGCTGACTGTCCGCCGCGGCTGTGTTTGCCGGGCACCCGGGAGGTCATGTAGGCGGCCATATCGATGTTTTTGCCGTGCAGGAAGCCGATGGTGCATTCCCGCCGGTCGATGAGCAGCAGTCCGTAGACGTCTTTTTCTTCCAGCATCTCTTTGAGTGGATCGAGGTAGAATGAGGAATCGCAGCGGTACAGGTACATGGAGATGGGTATCGGTGGTTCGACGATCTCTGACACCATCTCTGTCTTGTTGCCCCCTGTTTTCCCCTCGCCGACGAAGAAGACGACGCCGTTTTCCGGTGGCTGATCGAAGTATTTGAGCTGCGACATGATGGATTCGATGGCGGAGAGCACGTTTTTCCGGGTCTGCTTGGACTTGATGTTTGTGGACTGGGAGTATTCGTCGCGGAGCTGCGCTGTTACGTCTGATATCTGCTTGTCCGGTGGAATGTAGAGCGAGATGAGTTCGGTGTGCTGGCCTGATACCTGCTCGAGTTCTTCGAGCTGCCGTTTGAATCGATATTTTTCCGTCGGGGAGAGGGGCTGCATGTGCGGCAAATCCTGCTCTCTTTTTAAACTTTGGCCATTTCCCGGTCCGCCCCTGGCGATATTTTTCAATTATATGAAATTATAATTATTTAAATATTTATTTAATAAAAATTAAACGGACTTCAAATCTTATTTAAAATAAATTATTTTATAGGGCACCCATACAACTACTGTGGACGCAAGACCCGATTTTGCCGAATACATACACACATTTAACGAGCGCCTAGCCCATTATATCGTACCCGAGCCGTGGTCCCCCGGCGAGGAGGCACTCTACCGTCCGGACAACCTGTTCACGGTGCCCCGCGACGAGGCGAACGACATGCGCCTCAAGGCAGTTCGCCATGCCTTCCAGCATCATTATACAAATAATGCCTTCTACCGTAATTTCTGCCAGGAAAACGGGGTCACCCCGGAAGATATCAAAGAACTCGACGACCTCGCCCGGATACCACTCATCCCGGACACGTTTTTCAAAGACTACCCGGCCGGTGAGGATTTCGCCCGCTGGATAGCCACCATGTATACTGGTGAGCTGCCCGCAGTGACCGTCACAAAACGGAATCCCTCCTACGACGACGTCGTCAGCGAGCTCAACGATGCAGGCATGCACATCGCCTACAGCAGCGGCACCAGCGGCCGGCATACCTTCATCCCCCGCAACCAGCGGACCTTCTACACCTCGGAATACGCCATCGCGAAATCAGTCATCACCATGATATATCCCTTCTGGGAGTATGACGTGGACGGCTACCTGATGATGCCCAACCCGCTTAAAACAAACGTCTACGCAGGCAAGGTCTGCACCATGTACTTCGACGCTATCAAAAACGTTGACGTTGCCATCGACCGCGACCTCCCGGCCGACCTCATCCAGCAGGCCATGCAGGACGGCATCAAGAGCCGGCTCATCAAATACGGCATCAGACGAGCGAACAAAAAAATGGTGGACCGCATCATTGCCTGGCTCCGCCAGCGGGAAAAAAGCGGCCGCAAGATCACCCTGGTCGGATTGCCCTTCATCCTGCATTTCGTCATGGAGCGCCTCGAGCAGACAGGCGAGACATTCGACTTCGGGGAGCGCGGCGCCATCGCCACCGGCGGCGGCTGGAAGATATACGAGAACCAGCGCATGCCCGTCGAAGACTTCCGCAAACGCGCGGAGGAATTCTTGGGTATTCCGCCTCATCAATGCCTCGACGTGTACGGCATGGTGGAGGGCAACGGCTGGATGGTCCACTGCCCCGAGGGACACTACCTGCACATCCCGCATTCCTATTTTCATCCCTTGGTCCTCAGCGAGACCTATCACCCGCTCGGATACGGCGAATGGGGACAATTTGCCTTCCTTGACCCCCTAGCGGAAAGCTACCCCGGTTTCATCATGACCGGAGACAAGGTCCGCCTGCTCGAGCATTGCCCCGTCTGCGACCGCCCCGGCCCCGTGCTGGAGCCAGAGATTCAGCGGATAGCGGGGGCAGAGATGCGAGGCTGCGCCGAGGAAATGCGGCGGGTGCTCGCCATGGACCTGGGAGGATAACATGACCGGTATAAGAGAAATGAAGGAACGAGAATACATTCCACAGCGAACCTACCTCAAGCTCATGCTGGGCGGCGCTCTCTCACTCAGCAAAACCCTGCTCACCAACCTGCGGGCACTCAAAAAAGTCCGGAACATGGGGGCGGGAGAACTCCGCTACCAGCGACCCCAGCGGCCCTACGAGCTCCCCACATATACGGAGGGCATGCAGCGGTGCATCTCGGAGGAAAAATACCTCCGTCCCACGCTTCACTGCAATCCACGCCACCCGGACATCGTCGCCATGGCCCACGAGCTCGGTGCCTACCAGCTCAGCGATAGAGAGTACACCGAGGCAGCCTTTGAGTTCGTCAAGCGCAACGTCGTCCTTGCGATACTCCCCATGGACGGCGTCGATGCTACGCTCCGCCGGGGCACCGGAACCTGCTTCCATCAGATATCATTGTTCATCGCGCTGTGCCGGGCCGCAGGCATCAAAGCTCGCTACAAGATGTTCGCCATGAACATGATCAAGGCCTGGTACGACGCCACCATCAGCGTTGACCCCCTCATCAAGAAATGGTACGACTCCATGGGCTACTTCATGATAGAAGGCGAAGGCGAGGCCTACATCGACGGTGAATGGACGGTGGCCCACGTCGGCCCCACGCCGGAGCGCCAGGCAGCCGCCGGCATCCC
>JBNGDQ010000064.1:0-4476 GCA_049975285.1 Thermoplasmatota archaeon | reverse complement strand
TTACCAGCCGCGGTCCTGCAGCCGTTCGCCTTCCGGAATCTGGTCGATGTTGGTCCCGGCCATTGCCTTGCCCAGGCCCCGGGAAATCTCGGCTATGACTTCAGGCTCATCGAAATGTGTCACGGCTTCCACGATGGCTTTGCCCATCTTCATCGGGTTCGCGGACTTGAACACGCCGGAGCCCACGAAGACCCCGTCGTTGCCCAGCTGCATCATCAATGCGGCATCTGCCGGGGTGGCGATGCCGCCCGCCGCGAAGTCGACGACGGGAAGCCGCTGTCGCTCTGCCACGTCCTTCACCAGGTCGAAGGGTGCCTCTATCTTCCGGGCGACGTCCATGAGCTCAAGGTCGTCTTTTTCCTTGAGTTCTTTTATCTGCCGGAGGATGAGTCGGCGGTGGCGGACCGCCTCGATAATATTGCCCGTGCCGGCTTCGCCCTTGGTGCGAATCATCGCCGCGCCCTCATGGATGCGCCGCAATGCCTCGCCGAGGTTGCGGGCCCCGCAGACAAACGGGGTGTCGAAATCATGTTTCCAGACATGCTGGAATGGATCAGCTGGCGTGAGCACCTCGCTCTCATCTATCATGTCGACGCCCAGGCTCTCGAGCACCTTCGCCTCGGCGATGTGACCGATGCGGCATTTCGCCATCACAGGGATAGAGACAGCGTCCATGATATCCTGCACAATCTTGGGGTCCGCCATCCGAGCCACGCCGCCCGCCGTCCGAATGTCAGCCGGAACCCGCTCAAGGGCCATGACGGCTACAGCGCCGGCATCCTCCGCCGTGATGGCTTCCTTTGGGGTGGTAACGTCCATGACGACGCCGCCTTTCTGCATCTTGGCGAAGCCGCGCTTGATGAGTTCAGTGCCATAGGTGAGTCCTTCCAGGTCGAGATCCAGGGACATGGGTGGCATATTGCCCGGGCGTTTTATAAATTTTGCGTACCTGAAGGTGAGCCGGTCAATGCTTTTATAGTACCTTTCGATAAGAGACACATGAAATCACGGCTTGCATCCATATGCATCGTACTGCTCTTCGTGGGAGCATCCTGGGCCATGCTGGCCGAGACCGCCGGCACTCAGGTCATACATGCCACCTCGACCACAACAATGGGGCTGCCGGAGACCTATGACCTCCGCGACGTCAACGGCAGCAACTATGTAACCTCGGTGAAAAGCCAGACAGGCGGAACCTGCTGGTGCCACGGCGTCATGGCCGCGATGGAGGGCAACCTCCTCATGACCGGTGCATGGAACAAAGACGTGGAGCCCAACCTAGCCGAGTACCACCTCGACTGGTGGAATGGCTTCAACCAGTATTTCAACGACGACATCAGCCCGCCGGAGGGCGATGGCCTCGAGGTCCACTACGGCGGCGATTACCGTGTCGCCTCGGCGTATCTCACCCGGCACGGCGGCGTGTACAGCCCGGCAGCCAACGACGACACCGAGGCAGACACCCCCTGGTTCGAGGAGCCTCCCCAGCGATGGAGTGACTCCTACGAATACTATTACCCCCGAGAGATAGCCTGGTATACCGCCGGCGAGAATCTGGAGCGCATCGACACCATCAAGCAGGCCGTCATCGATCACGGCGTGGTGGGCACCTGCCTGTGTATCAGCAGCTCATTCATGGAGGACACCGTACATTATCAGCCCCCGGACAGTTCCCGGGATCCCAACCATGCCGTGGCCATCGTTGGCTGGGACGACTACAAAGAAACACAGGCACCCGAGCCGGGAGCCTGGCTGATTAAGAACAGCTGGAGCAGCGGATGGGGCAACGACGGCTACTTCTGGATATCCTACTATGATAAATGGTGTGGTCAGCACCCCGAGATGGGTGCCGTCTCCTACCAGCAGGTCGAACCCCTGAGCTACGACAGCATTTATTATCATGACTACCACGGCTGGCGGGACACCCTGCCCGTCACCAAGGCATTCAATGCGTTCACCGCCGACGCCAACGAGATGCTCACCGCCGTGAGCTTCTACACTGCCGCGGAAGACGTGAGATATACCGTCAAGGTCTACGATGACTTCGAAGGCGGCGAGCTCACCGGCGAGCTCGTACAGCAAAGCGACATCGTCGGCGACATCGGGTACCACACGGTGGAGCTCGACAGCCCGGCCCGCCTCACCGCCGGCGACGACTTCTACGTCTACCTGCAGCTCCTCGGCGGCGGCCACCCCTACGACCGGACCTCCGAAGTCCCCGTCCTGCTGGGCACCCAGTCCACGGGCACGATTGTCACGTCGACGGCCAGCCCCGGGGAGAGCTACTACTGGGATGACGGCTGGATAGACTTCGAGAACGACGAGGACATCCCGTACCCGGGAACAGCGAACTTCTGCATCCGGGCGCTCACCCAGGCTGCTGATATACAGATATCTCTCTCCGGCGGCTTTGACGTTGCTGCCACCATCACCAACAACGCCGACTATGATATATCCAACCTGGCCTGGTCAATCGACCTCCAGGGTACGGTATTCTTCCAGCAGCAGAGCGAGGGAACCATCACGTCGCTGCCCGCCGGGGGAGCCATCACGGTCGATACGGGCTTCATACTCGGCCTAGGCCCGGCTCAGGTGACGGTCACTGCTGCTGACAGCCAGCGGACGGCAGACCTGCTACTCCTCGGCCCCTACGTCATGCTCCGATAAGCCCGGTGCTATCCCTGCGGCGACACCTGAATATATAAATATCGTCACGTCCTACCCTTTACACAGAGCGATACCATGAGCGACCCGCCACGAAAAGTCAGCTTTGTTATCCCCACGCTCAACGAGGAAGCGGGCATCGGCCCCACCATCGACAGCATCGACCGCGAGGCCTTCAAGCAGCGCGGCCTCGACATGGAAATCATTATCGTCGACGGCGACTCGACGGACCGCACGCGGGAGATCGCTGAAGAAAAAGGCGCCCGGGTCATCATCGAGAAGCGGAAGGGCTACGGCCGGGCCTACAAGACCGGTATGCCCGAAGCGGAGGGAGACATCATCATCACCGGGGACGCGGATGGCACCTACCCGTTCCATCTCACCCATGAGTACGTCGACATTTTGCTCGACGACGACCTCGACTTCATCACCACGAATCGTTTTGCAGCGCTCGGCACGCAATCCATGAGCGCCAAGCATTTCCTGGGGAACTTCACGCTCTCCACGACGCTCCGGCTTCTCTACTGGGTCGGCGTCAAGGACTCCCAGAGCGGCATGTGGATATTCCGGAAACAGGCGCTCGACCGGCTGCCCAAGCCCCTCGAGGAATTCAACGACGGGATGCCGTTCAGCGAGGAGATAAAGATAGAGATGTTCCGCTGTCCTGGCGTAGCGGCCCGGGAGATACCCTCAGAGCTGTATGCACGGAAAGGCGAAGCCAAGATAGAGTCCTTCAGCGACGGCTGGAAAAACCTCAAGTTTCTCTTTGTCAACAGGTGCCGCTGATGGATCCAATGCTGGCGGTATGGATTTTCATCATCGGCCTCCTCGTCGGCTTCCTGGCCGGCGTGGCCATCATCTACCGGCGCGGCGTCAAACCCTGGAAGGAGGAGGCTCAGGAGCTCCAGCATCGCAAACGCTCGCTCTCCACCACCTACGGCAAGATAACCGAGCAGTTCGCGCCCTTCATGGAGCGCTACCCCTACGAGGCAAAAGACTTCCGGTTCATCGGCTCCCCCGTCGACGGCATCCAGTTCACCGACGATGCCATCTATATCGTCGAGATCAAGAGCGCCGGTAGCTCTCTCACGGCAAAACAGCGGCGCATCCGGCAGCTCGTCGAGGATGGCCACGTGTTCTGGTACGAGTTCGAGGTGAACGATGGGCGTCAACCTTAAGCCATTGACCGACTCTCATGAGCTCACCTGGAATGACCTCCGGCACAGCAGCGTCGCCATCGATGCCTACAATGCCCTGCATCAGTTCCTCTCCATCATCCGGCAGCGGGACGGCACCCCGCTCAAGGACGCCCAGGGCCGCGTCACCTCGCATCTCACCGGGCTGTTCTACCGGACCGCCAATCTCGTCGAGCGGGACATCCGACCCGTCTACGTCTTCGACGGCGAGCCGCACGAGCTCAAAAAGGACACCCTGAACGACCGGCATGCCCGCAAGGAACAAGCCAAAAAAGACTGGCAGGCCGCAAAGCAACGAGGCGATATCGAAGAGGCAAAGAAAAAAGCGCAGCAGACCTCCACGCTCACCTGGGACCGCGTGGAGGAAGCCCAGCAGCTCCTCGGCGCCCTCGGCATCCCCTACATTGAGGCACCGGGTGAGGGAGAAGCCCAGGCATCATACATGTGCCGGCAGGGTGACGTCGACTACGCCGGGTCGCAGGACTTCGACTGCCTGCTCTTCGGCGCCCCGCAGTTGCTGCGCAACCTGACGATCTCCGGGCGGCGGAAGCTCCCCGGGAAACAGAAATGGGTGCAGATATCCCCGGAAAAAATCATGCTCAAAGAATTACTGGAC